>NZ_JBYTBO010000011.1:138878-203144 GCF_058789255.1 Pseudomonas sp. FW215-R2 | reverse complement strand
GGGTGAGGGGGTAGGGGCTCCCTGGCGAAACATGGTTTCAGCCAAACGCCAGACACAAAAAAGCCGCACGATCCGAAAATCGTGCGGCTTTGTATTGTGGGGGCAATCAGTGATCTTGCTTGTTGCTCAGGACCTTGCCGGTTGCCGCATCCAGATCCACGTCCCATTCTTTGCCATCGGCAGTACGCAGCTCGACTTCGTACTCATAGCCGTTGAAATGGTTGTCCAGGTCGGTGTCGACGATGGTCGCGCCCGGGTGCAGGGCCAGGGCAATCTTGTTCAATTCTTCCAGTGGCTTGATCTTGCCGGACTTGACCAGCTCAGGGATCTGATCGACGCGAACGTCAGCCTGGGCCAGGCCAGCGGTGAGGGTCAGGGCGGCAGCGGTAAACAGGGCAGTCAGGGTTTTCATCGGTTATTCCTTTGGGTGATTCGTTCAAGTGAGTTCAGGTTAGTCACCGCAACTTAATTCACCCTTAAAAAACGCCATGGGTGTTTGCGTCGTTAGTTCAATCGCCGTTCGCGGGTAACTTTCATGCTCTGCCTTCGATTAATGGAGGTGGACATGAAACGCATCTTTTCGTGGTTGTATGCGCCGTTGTTCTGGCTTGGATTCATCGGCGGCGGGATTGGGTTGGCGGGGCATTCGCTACTGTGGTTGTTGCCGTTGTTTGCTGTGGCGTTGGCGGTGTCGTTCGCGGCCGAATGGCTGCTGCCTTATGAAATGAACTGGAACCGCCCGACCGGCGATCGACGTCGCGACATGCTCCACGCGTTGATCAACGAAGCGCTGAACGCCCTCGGCCTGCTGGCATTGCCGGGGCTGGTGACGCTGATTGCGATTGACGGTGCTTGGCCGTCGAGCTGGCCACTGTGGCTGCAAGTCGGCCTGGCGATTTTCATTGCCGATGCCGGCGTGAGCCTGATGCACTACGCCAGCCATCGCGTGCCGTGGATGTGGCGGCTGCACGCGATTCATCACAGCGTCGAACGGCTCTACGGGTTCAACGGTTTGATGAAACATCCGCTGCATCAATTGCTGGAGGCGACGGCGGGGCTGCTGCCGTTGCTGGTGCTGGGCATTCCGTCCGAGGTCGCGGTGTTGTTGGCATTCGCCATTGCAATCCAGCTGTTGCTACAGCATTCGAACGTCGACATGCGCGTTGGCCCGCTGCGCTGGATCTTCGCCTGGGCGCCGCTGCACCGTTTTCATCACATGAAGTACGGGCGCGCCGGTGACGTCAATTTCGGGCTGTTCTTTACCCTCTGGGACTGGCTGCTGGGCACCGGTTTTTACACGGAGAATTACCGGATCGGCGCGGGCGATCTGGGCATCGGCAGTCGTCCGGATTTTCCACGGGACTATATGGCGCAGTTGTTCGATCCGTTCGAACCGGCAACGCTGGGCAAGGAACCGAAAGTACCGGAGGGCTTGAGACGTTGAGTCAGTCCAGCAGACGCAATTCGATGTGTTGCAACGCCTGACGTGCAGTCACGCCGAAGAGTTTTTTCAGGCTGCGGGAGAAGTGCGCGGAATCGGCAAAGCCAGCGGCGTGGGCGGCATCGGTCACCGGGCTGCCCGCCAGAATCGTCGCCATCGCCAGCCGCAACCGGCGCCACAGCACCAGCCGTCGCACCGGTAAGCCGACCTGGCTGACGAACAAGCGCTGCAACTGGCTCAGGGAAACATGGGCGGAGTCAGCCACGGCACTGGCGGCAACTTTGCTCGACAGCGAGGCATCGACAGTGGCGAGGGCTCGTTCGATTCGCGGATCGCTCAACTCACGTCGCGGACATTGGCCAATGGCGTGATCCAGTGCGGTCAGCGACAACTCAACGTCGAACAGCGCATCGCGCAACGCCTGGGCCTCAAACCGCAACGGTTCGGCATACACGGTGAACACGGGATCCGGCGCTTCGACAATCGCATGGCGAGTCTGGGACGTAATCAGCAGGCGGGAAGTGGTGACAGGTGTGCCCTCGACCAGAACAGTCAACGGCCGGTCAGGCGCAAGAATCAGTTGGTGAGCGTAGTGGGAGTGGGGCGCAGTGCGCCCCGACATCCCGTGGATCAGGCCATAGTCGTGCCCCAGCCAGAGGCGGCCTGTCCACGGGGTGTCCGGTTGCATCAGAAACCGTTGTTCTTCAACACCTGATCCACACTGGCGGCGGCCGGGCGTTTGTAGAACTTCAGCAGTTCGCTGGCGCGGTTGGTGAAGATGCCGTCGACGCCGGCAGCCATGACTTTCTCGTAGTCCACCGGCTCATCGACGGTGTAGACGTGCACCAGCATGCCCTTGTCGTGGGTGTACTTGTTCATCCATGGCTGAACCAGATCCGAATAGCTCTGATCGCCGCCGTGGGTCAGCTTGGCCGAAGGACCGGTGCCGATGGCGCCCTGAGCCTTGGCGTAGTCGACCCATTGCTTGAATTCAGCTTCGGATTTCGGCTCTTGTTTGCCGTAGAACGTGTTCTTGTCCTTCTCGCCGGAGTCGGCAAAGGTCACTTTGGATTTCGGCTCGATGCTGCCTTCGCCAACCCACAGCAACAGAATCTTCGGCACCTGCGGCATTTCCTTTTGCAGCAGTTCGAGGCTGTTCTTCTCGAAGGTTTGCAGGATCACTTTACCGTTGCCCGCGCCGACGCTGGTGGCGTCTTTTGGCTGTTTGGCGCCGGCCGGGATCAGCAGGCCGCGAGCCTGGAGTTTTTCCTTCAGGTCGTGCTCGATGCCGGGGAACAGTTGCGGTTCCTTGGTCTCGATGTACAGGCCCGGCTTGTGCTGCGGGTTGGCCTGGGCGATGTCGATGATTTCGTCCAGGGTCAGAATCTTCAGGCCGGCGTAGGACGGACGCGCGCGATCCGGGTAGGCCTTGTTGTACCAGCTGCCGGCATCCAGGGTTTTCAGTTCGGCCATGGTGAAGGCGTTGGCCGGGCTGTCCTTGCGGTCCGGGAACTTGCTGGCGACGTCGGTGGTACGTTGCAGGTTGTTGTCGTGCAGGGCGAACAGCACGCCGTCCTTGCTGCGCTGCAGGTCCATTTCCAGGTAGTCGGCGCCGAGGTCGCGGGCCAGTTTGTAGGAGGCTGCGGTGGATTCCGGTGCATCGAAGGAGGCGCCACGGTGGGCGATCACCGCCGGGTGCGGAATGCCCTCGGAGGCAGCGAGCGCAACCGGGTTTGGCTGGCTGGCAGCATGGGCCTGACCGAGGCCGAGCATCAGGCTCAGCAGCAGAGCGCTTTTGGTAAACGTGGCGGGCATGTCGAGGTCCTTTCGCAGGTATTTTCGAAGATGTCCCTTTTAGCAACTCAAACGAAAACGTGCTATCGCAAGACCGACATAAACGTACTGAAAGCGAAAATTTCCGCACTTTTGTGCGTTTGTTTGCAGTACGCTTGGCCACGGCGACCACCCCGGCAGAGGGTGTGCCTCAATGCCCTGCGTGTAAACCTTCGATCACTCTTGTGAGGTTTACCATGCGCATCACATCCCAACTCATCTGCCAGGCGGCCGACGACCTCAAGGGTTTTGTCGGCCTCAATCGCAAGACCGGCCAGTACATCGTGCGTTTCAGCGAAGACTCGTTCGGCATGGACGTGGCCGATGACGGCATCATTCCCGCCAGCGAATTCGTCTGGGCACCGGCCACCGAACAGACCATGACCCTCAAGCGCGAGTTGATCCAGTTGCTGCTCGATCAGCACATCGATGACCGGATCAACATCACCGAGCCGTTGCGCGTTTACATGAGCAAGCGTGAAGTGCCGGAGATTGTGGCGGTGCGCAGTCTGGTGAAGGGCTGACTATCCGAATCGATAATCGCGCTCCACTTTGCACACCCGCGTATGACATGCCGAGTACCAGGTCGAACGTCCGCGCTCGCGAATCGCCTGGTGCTCGGGATGGTGTTTCCACGCCAGAATCGCCGCTTCACTGTTCCAATAGGATGTCGTGATCCCGAGCCCATCCGCCCCTCGGGCCGACTCCACGCCGAGAAATCCCGGTTGCTCGCGCGCCAGTTCAACCATGCGCTCGGCAGCTTCGGCATATCCCTGATCACCTTCGGTACGGGTCGAGGTGAAGATCACCGCGTAGTACGGCGCTTCTGGCGTTTCGGCGATCATGCCCGTTGCTCCGCGCAGGCTTCGACAAATGCCCGCACCAGCGGTGGCAATAGACCTTTGAGCGCCGCACGTTCCGGCTGGAACAACGTTGCGACGAAGAACACATGGTTTTTCAGTTCGATGGCGCGCAGATCGCCCGCCGAATCGTGGCCCACGGCGTGTAGGTCATGGGTCAGCAATTCCCGTTCGAACTGCGGATTCACACCAAAACGGCAGCGATAGCCTTCACGGGTCTCGGACGTTTCGTACGCCTTGGCGATCAACGAACCGGGCACCAGATGGATGCTGTCCACCGCTTCCACCAGCGAGCAGGTCAGCGGCGTGAGCACCGCACGGCTGGAATCGGGCGAGGTTTCGCCATGCTCTGCATCGGCCCAGCCCAGTACGTTGCGGGAAAACTCCAGCACCGCATGTTGAAAACCGCCGCAGGTGCCGAGGAACGGGCGCTGCTGTTCGCGGGCAAAGCGGATGGCTCGCAGCGCGCCAGCCTCACTTTTGTAAGGGCTGGCCGGAACGCACCAGAAACCGTCGAAACCTTCGAGCGGTGTATCGAGGTGGATTTGCTCAGTGGACAGCCATTCGAAATCGACTGGTCGGCGGATGTGTTCCGCCACAAGCCCGAGGGCGACGGGGATGGCTTGGTGGGCGGTGACTTGCGGGTCGTAGTCACCGATCAGGGCGATGCGCAGGGCTCTGGATTCCATGAGTGTTCGCTGTGCTTGTTGAGGGATGACGCTCACTATAGATTGGCGTTCACGCACTCAATATGGGCGTTTCCCCAAGTGATTAATGCAGCGACGCACTATCGACTCGACTTCCCGGATCTGGCGCTGATTCTCGCCCTGGTGCGCGGCGGCTCTCTGGCCCGGGCCTCGCAGCTGTTGAAGGTCGACGTGTCGACGGTGTTTCGCGCCGTGCGCCGGCTGGAGGCCGCGCTCGGTCAGCAACTGTTCGAAAAAAGCCGCGCCGGTTACCTGCCCACCAGCCTTGCGCAGACTTTGGCCGAGCAGGCCGAGCGCGCCGAGCAGGCACTGGAGGCGGCGCGAATCGGTGTGGAGCAGGGCGGCGAAGTGATCAGCGGCACGGTACGCCTGACCTGTACCGACTCGGTGCTGCAAGGTCTGCTGCTGCCGGCATTGGCGCAGTTCATGCCGAACTACCCGGCGCTGACCATCGAACTGAGCACCTCCAACGACTTTGCCAACCTCAGCCGTCGCGACGCCGACATCGCCTTGCGCCTGACGCGCACGCCACCGGAGCACCTGGTCGGACGGGAGCTGGCGAAGATTTCCTACCGGGTCTGTGCCAGCGAGCGTTATCTGCAAAATGTTGAAGCGGTCGATCTGAACGCCCTGACCTGGATCGCCCCGGACGATTTCCTGCCCGATCACCCGACTGTCGTCTGGCGTCGCCAGCACTTGCCGGGCGTGACACCGGGCTATCGCTGCAACAGCATGTTGTCGGTGACGGAGCTGGTGCGTGCCGGGCTCGGCGTCGCGGCGTTGCCGGACTTTCTGATCACCGAAGGCCTGCGAGCCTTGAGCGAACCGCTGCACGGTTATGACACCGCGTTCTGGCTGCTGACCCGCCCGGACTGCCGTGCGTTGCGCTCGGTGGTCACGCTGTTCGATGAACTCGGGCGGGCGCTGCGTTTGCCGTGATCAGGCCTGAGGATTCTGACGCATGTGATCGTGCAGTTCGCGGGTCAGGCCTTCGATGCGCTCGGTGAGGTTCTTGGTCATTTCGGTGAGCCGGGTGTTCTGCTCCAGCAGCTCAAGCAACTGCGCGGTGTTCTTTGCGGCCTGCACCTGACGCTCGGAATTGGCCACAGCCAGGGCTTCGCGATGCTGCGCGTCGGCGTCGGATTGCGCCTTGTCCCGCGCGGCCTGACGGGTCTGGGCCAGCAGAATCAGCGGTGCGGCATAGGCCGATTGCAGGCTGAACGCCAGGTTCAACAGGATGAACGGATAGACGTCGAAGTTCGTGACGCCAAACATGTTGAGGCACACCCAGAGCACCACGATCAGGGTCTGCGCGCCGAGGAAGGTCGGCGTACCGAAGAATCGCGCAAACGCCTCGGCCCGCAAGGCGAACTTGTCGTTGCCGAAGGTTGTGTTGAGGTGGGCGTGGGGGCGGTGGAAGCGCAGGTGATCGACAGGGGCGGCGGATTCGTTTTTTTCGGTGGTCATGACGGGCTCGGCAAGGCTTGGGACGTTGAGTCACTATAGCCCTGCGTCGCCCGTGTTGGCCTTATCCCGGCGCACGCTCGTTGGCAAACATGCTCACCGCTTCCACGGCTTCGCTGGCGCCATCGCGAATCTGCAGAATCACCGTCCCCGCCTGATCCGCCAGTTCGACGCCTTGCGCCGCGCGTCCACGAGTGCTGTCCATGCTCTTGATCGCCTGGCGGGTTTCGCTCTGGATCAGGCCGATCATGTTGGAAATCTCTGCCGTCGAGCCGCTGGTGCGTGCCGCCAGTTGCCGCACTTCATCGGCCACTACGGCAAAACCGCGACCTTGCTCGCCGGCCCGTGCCGCTTCGATCGCGGCGTTCAGGGCCAGCAGATTGGTCTGATCGGCAATCGCACGGATGGTGTTGACGATGGTGGTGATCTGTTCGGAGCGCTCGCCGAGTTGTGCGATCAGGTTCGAAGATTCGGCGATGTCATCGGCGATCTCGCGCATTTCGCTGGCCGTTTGCTGGATCACTTGCGTGCCTTGCTCGGCGACTTTTCGGGTGGCGACAGAGATGTGATAAGCGGCGCTGGCACTGCGTGCATCCTGCTCGTGCTGCTCGACCCGGGCGGTGACGTCCGAGGCAAACTTCACCACTTTGCACAAGCGGCCGGCGGCGTCGTAGACCGGGTTGTAGTTGGCTTCCAACCAAACGGTTTGCCCGCGCTTGTCGACGCGTTCGAACTGTCCGTGGAAGAACTCACCCTGATTGAGCCGGCGCCAGAAGTCATCATAAGCACTGCTGTTGACCAGCTCTGCAGTGCAGAACAAGCGGTGATGTTTACCTTTGAGTTCGGCGAGCGTGTAACCCATGCGTGTCAGAAAATTCTGATTGGCTGTAAGAACATTGCCATTGAGGTCGAACTCAATCACCGCCATGGCACGGTCGATGGCTTGCAGTTTGGCGTTGGCTTCACTTTCTTGCTGCACCTTGGCGGTGACGTCCATGGCGTACTTGACCACTTTCACCACACGACCCGAAGCATCCTTGATCGGGTTGTAACTGGCTTCGAGCCAGATCGGCCGGCCCTGGCTGTCGACGCGCTCGAAGGTGCCGGACTGGAACTGACCGTTTTTCAGCTTCGACCAAAGCTCGGTGTACTGGCTGCTGCGGGCAAATTCCGGTGGGCAGAACTGGCGGTGGGACTGGCCGATCACCTGTTCGGCGGTATAGCCCGTGGTCTTGAGAAAGTTGTCATTGGCGCGCAACACCACCGCGTCGAGATTGAATTCGATCACCGCCATGGAGCGGTCGATGGCTTCGAGCAGGCCGGTTTGCTGGGCGAGGGTGTGTTGCAGGTCGTCGACAACAGACTTCTGGCGATTGAAAAACATGCTGGGTGCGCTCCGGAAATAGGGCTAGAGGTGTTGTCCCTGTTCCCGCGGCGGCAGGCCGAAGATGCTGGCGACGTTCGGCGTTGACTTCATAGTGCCAGCATCCAGGCTGACAGCTCGATCTTATACAAAGTTTATAAAGTTGTACAAGAAAGTGGTTGATCCGGATCTTGTACAACGCTTGTCAGGCGCTGGAACGGCTCAACGCTACGCTGATCGTGTTACGGCCCGTGTGCTTGGCGGTGTACAACGCTTTGTCGGCGTCATCCAGCCAGTCGAGGGCGTCCGGGCAGGTCAGTTGGAAACGCGCCAGTCCGATGCTCAGGCTGACCCGCAACTCGGGCACCTCGGGATGGCGGTACTGATGCAGAGCCCGGCGCAGTTGCTCCATCAGGGCTTCGGCTTTGCTCAGCGGCAGGTTGGGCAGGATCACACAGAATTCGTCGCCGCCGTAACGCCCGGCCAGCTCACTTTCACCCAGCACGGATTTCAGTTCGCGACTCAGTTGTTGCAGCACCGCGTCGCCGACGATGTGCCCGTAACTGTCATTGATCACCTTGAAATGATCGATGTCGATCAGTGCCAGGGTGGCTTGGCTGTTGTGGTCGCGGCACTGCTGGAACTTGAGGTGCAACAGGTCTTTCCAGGCGCCGTGGTTGAGCAGGCCGGTGAGGCTGTCGGTGCGGCTCAGGGCGCTCAAGGTGCGTTTGTGTTCGGCGAGTTTGATCGCCAGTTGGTAACAGACCATCCCCAGTGCAAGCGGATAAAGAGTGAGCATCGGCAGGCACGCCCAGACCTGGGTTTGCGTGGTGGTCAGGTTGAACTTGACCCCGAACACTGACCAGCCCAACAGCACGCCGATCACCTGGGCGAGGGCGCCGAGCAGGAACAGCCGCCGGCCACCGGCGGCCACATTGTTCATGGTCATCATCGACAGAATGGTCACGGCGGTCAGCGGGTTGAACTGGAAACACGCGGTCCAGAAGCCGCCGCATACCGAGTCGTAAAGCAGGTTGCGACGTTCGGCGCGGTAGGGGAAGGCCGAACGGGTCGACCATTGATAGGCGACGTGGGGCCAGAGAAATCCATTGAACAGCAACAGCGCCCAGAGCCAGGTCGGCATGTTCAACGGATACAGCGCGGCGCCGACACTGAAGAAACCGACGCCCAAACCGATGGCACGTGGCAGGTAAATGCGTCTGGCGAATGACAAGCCTTTGCCGCGTTGGTTATCCATGAGGTTCTTCGCCAGATTCATTCTGAAACACTTTCCAGTGTAATTCTTCAGAGCGACCGTTCATCGGTCAATGACAGATATTGTCATTTATTCCAGCGGGAAAATTCAGTGTCCTTGTGAGCCATTTAATCGTGGCGCAGGCTCGATCTAGAGCTGATAACAGGCCAGGAACATGTCCAGCGCCGATTCGACCACGGCATTTTGCGTTGCGTTGTCGAGCGCCGGCTGGCCCATGGAAATCTGTGGCCAGAAGGCGAAAGACTTGAGCAGGCCCTGTACCTGATGCGCGGCGAATTCCGGGTCGACCGGTTTCAGCCGACCGTCTGCCTGAGCGGCGCGAATCCACACGGTCACGCTTTCCTCACGCTCGCCCATGCGCGCCACCATGTTCTGTGCGCGTTCGGGCGAGTGGATCGCGGCGGCGATGGCGACACGGGCCAGATTCATGAAATTGTCGTCAGCCATCATCTGCAGTTTGGCCAGCAGCATCGTTCGCAATTGATCGCGCAAGGGTTGATCAGGCTGATACGACACGGCTTGCTCGGTGCTGATTCGTGCCCACAACTGGTTGAGAATTTCGGCGAACAGCTCTTCCTTGCTCGGAAAATGGTTGTACACCGTGCGCTTCGACACCCCGGCAGTGGCCGCGATCTTGTCCATGCTGGTGACTTCGAAACCGTTGGCACGGAATTCGGTGATGGCCGCCAGGATGATGGCTTCGCGTTTGCGGTCGGTGAGGCGCGTTGGAGCTGTCATAAATTCGATTCGGCAGGAAATAGATGAAATTACACTCGGCAGTTTACTTGTCATCCGGTTTGATGCAACCTAGAAAGTACACCGATCAGTGTAATGTTGCGTTAATCGGTGCAACCTAAAACCAGATGTCCGGCTGATGCGTGCGTGCCTTGGCCATTTATCGTCCCACCGTGGAAAACCGTGAATTGCGCGGTTTTTCTGGAGTCATTCAGTCATGGCCAAATCAATTTCTTCCGCGGTCAGTCCTGTACCTGAAGCTTCGCGCCAGGCAGAAGGGACGTTCCGTAACCACGCTCCAGTGCAACGTGAAGGTGTGCGCAAGATGCTGCGCATCATGTGGAACATGATCTTCCACAAACCGCGCAATACCCGTCCGGCGTCGGCCATTCCGGTGCAGCCGCTGACCCGTGCCGACCTGATCGCCGCCCCCAATCACAGCGTCTTTCGCCTCGGTCACTCGACCTTGCTGCTGAAGCTGCAAGACAAATTCTGGATCACCGACCCGGTGTTCGCCGAGCGCGCCTCGCCCGTGCAATGGGCCGGCCCGAAACGCTTCCACCAGCCACCGATCAGCATCGACGAGTTGCCACCGATCGAAGCGGTGATTCTGTCGCACAACCATTACGACCATCTCGACTACGAAGCGGTGTTGAAACTGGCGGACAAGGTCAACGTGTTCCTGACCCCGCTGGGCGTCGGTGACACGCTGGTCAAATGGGGCATCGATGCCAGCAAGATCCGCCAGTTCGACTGGTGGAAGGGCACCGAAGTCGCCGGCATCCGCTTCATCGCCACCCCGTCGCAGCACTTCTCCGGCCGTGGCCTGTTTGACGGCAACCAGACCCTTTGGGCTTCGTGGGTCATCATCGATGGCGATACACGAATCTTCTTCAGCGGCGACAGCGGCTACTTCGACGGCTTCAAACGCATCGGCGAACAATACGGCCCGTTCGACCTGACCCTGATGGAAACCGGCGCCTACAACGTCGAATGGCCCCACGTGCACATGCAACCGGAAGAAACCCTGCAAGCCCACATCGACCTCAAGGGTCGCTGGTTATTCCCGATCCACAACGGCACGTTCGACCTGGCGATGCATGCGTGGCATGAACCGTTTGATCGCATTCTTGCACTGGCCTGGGAGCGCAGTGTTTCCATTACCACGCCGCAAATGGGCGAGGCGTTTAACCTGATGCAACCGCAACGTGGGGACGCATGGTGGTTGGAAGTGGAACAAGAGGTGTCAGAAAAAGGGCGTGTTGCCTGTAGCAGCTACAAGGCTGGGTGAGTTTTCCTACCAGCTCTGGTTCTTGTTGCTGACAGCCGTTTCCTGCGGCTTCGGTAGGCTTGGTCGCGAGTGAAATGACTCACTCGTGATTGGCTTAAACAAGGATTGGAAAATGAAATACCGCTTTAAACGCAACATGAATACGCTGGCGCAGGCCATCGTGTTTTCGCTGAGCAGCGGCGTCGCCCTCGCGGCACCCTCCAGTGCAGCACTTGAATACGCAAGCGCCAGCGAGCTGAGTGCGATGATGGTCAGCAACGAACTGACATCGGTCGCGCTGGTTCAACACCTCATCACGCGCATAGCGGATCTGGACAAGCAAGGTCCGACCCTCAACGCCATCATTGAAATGAATCCCCAGGCCCTCGACATCGCGACTGCGATGGACGAAGAGCGTGCGCAAGGCAACATCCGTGGCCCGCTGCACGGAATTCCGGTCCTGTTGAAGGACAACTTCGATACCGCTGACAGCCTGCAAACCAGTGCCGGGTCACTGGCCATGGTCGGGCAGCCGGCGGCTCAAGATGCTTTTACGGTTAAACAACTGCGCGATGCCGGCGCCATCCTGCTGGGCAAAGCCAACATGAGCGAATGGTCGGGCATGCGTGATATGTCTCTGCCATTGGGGTGGAGCGGGCGCGGCGGCCAAGGTAAAAATCCTCATGTACTGAGTGAAAGCACCTGTGGTTCCAGCTCCGGCCCGGCGGTAGCGGTAGCCGCAGGCTTCACACCGCTGGCCGTGGGGACTGAAACCAATGGCTCGATCACTTGCCCGGCGTCGGCCAACGGCGTGGTTGGCGTCAAACCGACGCTGGGGTTGTTCAGTCGCTCCGGCATTGTGCCGATCACTCGATTGCAAGACACCCCAGGTACGCTTACCCGCACCGTGCGGGATGCCGCGCTGCTGTTCAACGTCATGCAAGGCACCGATGCTTCGGACAGCGCCACTGCCAACGCTCCTACAGGCGTTGACTACACCGCATTGCTTGCCAATGAAGCCTTGCAAGGCAAACGGATCGGTTATCCGATCGCGTACACAGGGTCCCACGATACGGTATTGAACCCGAGTCTGGAGATGCTTGCCGCAATGGCCACCCTGGAAGAGCAGGGCGCTACGCTGGTCCCGTTGACTGTTCGTCTGCCGGACATCGATGACTACGTTAACGGCCTGATGGGCGGGATGAAGCATGAACTGCCCGAATATCTCGCCAGTCGCCAGGGCTTGCCGATCAATTCATTGCAGGCCCTGATCGACTTCAACCGGGCCAACCCCGGTGAGGAGCAACACGGCCAGCAGATGCTGGAGGCTATCAACGCGTCGGCGCTTTCCCATCAGGAGGCGAGCGCACTGATTACAACCATCAGCCAGAACTTCAAAGGCGCTATCGATGAGCAGGTGCGTGAGCACAATCTGGATGCCCTGTTCGCCGAGTCGGATGGCTTTTCCCAGTTCTCCGCTGCGGCCGCAGGCTACCCGGCAATCACCTTGCCCTCGGGCATGAGCGATGACGACACGCCGACCTCCGTGTTCTTTTACGGCCAGCAGTGGAGCGAGCCTCAGTTGTTTGCGATGGCATACAGCTACGAACAGGCTTCGATGGAATTGCGGCATCCAGGGTTCAAGGATTAAACACCTTGTTGGCACTGCGTTGTCTTCGACTATTTGATGCACTGCCGTATCACGCGAACACCACCTCAATTCGGCCCTCTTTGCGAGAGCGGGGGGCCGGTTTGACCACAATCTGCACATCTCGGCCGAGGTGGGAAAGGCATTCCATCATCTTGGCTTCACTGATGCCGCGGAATTTTCCTCTCAGCATTTCGGACAGCTTGGGTTGTGATAGCCCCAAGATTTCAGAAGCTTGAGATTGAGTGAGATGACGCGCTTTGATGATTTCACCGATCTTTGCGGCGAGTTGAGACTTGACCTGCATTTCACTGGCGTTGGGCAAGCCGAGGTCTTGATAGACGTTGCCGCTGCCTTCTTCGATTTCAATCATTTCTAAGTTCCTTTCGCATGGTCCTGAGCGGCTTGAAGTCTCTTTCGGATCAGATCGACATCGCACTGCGCGGTTTTTATGCCCGTGGTCGACTTTTTCTGAAAACAATGCAGGACGTAAATCGCATTGCCAAAACGGACCGTGTAAACGGCGCGGTAGGTATTCGTATCAAAGTCCTCAATCAACTCGAGGACGCCCGCGCCTCCAAACCCCTTCAGAGGTTTTGCATCTGGATGTCTGAGACCGCTTTGGGCCAAATCCATTGCGTAACCAAAAACATCCTGTACATCAGTGGGCATCTGCTTGAGATCTTTCTTGCTACTGCTAACCCACAGGAGTGGCTTCCTTGTACTCATGCGAAAAATATACCTATATTGGGATAATCTCAATCAATTGGTTCAGTCAGCCATCGCATAATCTCCATGAATCGCTGATTCCGGCATCGCACCTCTGACATTCCCCCCACGCCCCGGCGCAAACCCCGGAAAGAACACCAGCCCCTGCGCCTCAAACCGATAGGTCAACGCCAGCCGCGCCGAATCCGCCACTTCCTGTTGCGCCTCGAATCGCTGAATATCGTCTACCGAAACCCCTGCCTCCCGCGACAGCTGTTCCACGCTCCAGCCCAACATCCCTCGGGCCTGGGCGCAATGCGTCGGGGTGAACTGGAAAAGGGCGATACGTTCGAGGATGAGGTTCATCGCTGAAGAGGCCATGGTGTGCTCCGGGCTCGAGAGTGCTGATGGAAAATACACTGTGTTTTTGTACAGTTGTTTTCGGCCGGGATCAAACGCATTTTTTGATTTGCCCTAGCTCGCCGCCTCCAACCAGACGGACGGTGCCTGACCGAGGATCCGACGAAACATCGTCGAGAACGCCGCCGGGCTGTCATAGCCGAAGTCCAGGGCAATCCGCGTCACCGCCTCACCCGCCGCCAGCCGTGCCAGCGCCAGTACCACGCAGGCGCGCTGGCGCCATTGACTGAAACTCAGGCCGGTCTGCTGACGGAACAGTCTGTTGAAGGTGCGCAAGCTTACGTGCAGCTGATCGGCCCATTGCAGGGGCGACTGGTGGGCGTTCGGCTGATGCAGAAAGGTCTGACACAGTTCGAGCAGTCTTCCGTCAGACGGCAGCGGTATATGCAACGGCAGCGGTGCACTGCGCACCAATTCATGCAGCAACAAATCGATCAGCACGCCGTCACGCCCGGCAAGGTCATAGGTCAGCGGCAGCTCCACCGCCTCCATCAGCAAATGCCGCATCAACGGCGACACACTGATCACCTGACAACGCTCACCCAGATCCACCGCCCCCGGCTCGATATACAAACTGCGAGTGCTGACTCCCAGCATCAACACCTCATGCGCCACCCCCGGCGGAATCCATACCGCCCGCTGCGGCGGCACCACCCAGTTGCCATCGTGAGTGCTGACCTGCATCACCCCGGTCGCGCCGTACAACAATTGCGCCCGCCGATGCGTATGACGTGGCAACAGATAGCCGTGGGAATAATCCGTACCGATCGCCACCACCGGGCGCGGCGTGTCATCCAGCAGGTTGATCGAAACATTGCGCATCGAGCGGCATCCAGCGATTGGCGTAAACGCAAACATTATTGGCTGACTTGCTGAGGCAGGCCAAGCGCCGCCGCTCTATCGTCGAACGCTCCCAAGCAACGGACGACGCGCCATGTTCTACCTCCTGCTGACACTCTTCGGCTGCCTGACAGGCGTCACCGCCGTGCTCTTCGGCTTCGGGGGCGGCTTCGTCGTCGTGCCGTTGCTGTACCGCATGCTCACCGCCAGCCACGGCGTCGACGACCCCGTCGGTCAATCGGCCATGCACATCGCCGTCGCCACCTCGACCTGCGTGATGATCGTCAACGCCCTGATTGCTGCCGACAAACACCGCCGCGCCGGCAACCTGATCCGGGATTACCTGTGGCCCTTGGGCGGGTTCATCGGGTTGGGCGCTATCGTCGGCGCAATGGCGGCGGTATGGGGCAGTGGCGAAGTCATTCGCTATGCCTTCATCGCCTACCTCGGCGTGACGATTGTCGATTGCCTGCTGCGACGCGGCTTTCTCACACAGTCCGAAGGCGTCATCCCACGGCGATTGGGAACGGTGGAAACGTCCGGCGGTGGTGTAGGCATTGGCGCCATCGCGACCTTTCTCGGCGTAGGAGGAAGCGTCATGACCGTGCCGTTATTGCGGCGTTGCGGGTTGAGCATGTCGCAGGCGACGTCGATGGCGAATCCATTGAGCGTGCCGGTGGCGCTGGCGGGAACGCTGACGTACATGGTGATGGCGAGGTTCAGCGAGACAACATTCGGGCCATGGTTTATCGGGTATGTGGATCTGTTGGCGTTTGCGGTGCTGACGCTGGGCTCGATGCTGGGGATTCGACTGGCCACGCCGTGGATCGGGCGGATACCGGATCGGGTGCATGCTTGGGTGTATATCGGGTTGCTGGTGATTGTGATGATCAGTATGTGCGTGAGTTGATCCCGACTAAGCTCGATTCCCCGCTACAACATCGACATAATCCGCGGTCACTTTTTGCGGCATTTGCCCGCTTGCTCAAGGAAGAATTGATGTTTCACGGATTGTTGCGCCTTTCCGGCATTTTGGTACTCGCCGTTTTTTTCCATCCCCTGGCATGGGCGGAAAACGCTACGCAGGTTTACACGGGAACGTTGGGCAAGACGGCGATCGTTCTGGAGATGAATACCCGAACGGGAGAGGGGCGTTACTTCTACCAGAAGTACCGCAAGGATCTGGAGCTCGAAGGTTCCAGGGATGGGGACACGCTCGAACTCCGCGAAGGTTCGATGATGGACGGGGACTCCCGTCCAACGCTTCGTTTACAGGCGATCGGGAGCAATTGGTCCGGTGAGTGGAGTAATCCGGCCGGGAAAACCCTCAAGGTTGAGTTGCAGCCTGCAATGATTCCGCAAGCCCCCGTCGACTCATTGCCCAATATCGTCAGCCTGCGTGAGAAGGCTCCTTACGAGTATCTGCGGCTGCAAGGAATGAAACTGCAAAAGGGCAAAACCGAAACTTTCATGGGCTACACACTGCAATGGTGGAGCGAGCCCAAATCACAAGCTTCGCTTTTTGAAGTGGTGTCCGGTTATTCCCCGCAAGTACTTCAACGTATCAACCAACAATTGATGGGCCGATTGTGGGGGGAGGTAATGGCTTATTTCAGTTGCTCGGGTGACTACTCTCAATCCAGCCAACCTCTGTGGATGACGCCTTCGGTAATGAGTGTGCGGATTTCAACGGATTATTACTGTGGCGGCGCCTACCCGGACCAAAGCAACGACGCGCTCAACTTCGATGCCACAACCGGTCAGGCACTGACGCTCGAGGACGTCTTGTGGGTAGGGCAAGGTCAGCCGCTGCACTATGAACAACACGATGATTTCAATGCAGGTTCACCCGGTTCTTCTGATGCCTGGTCGAAATACCGGACTACAGAGTTGGCACCCTGGCTGGTCGCACAGCTGCTGAAACTGTATCCCCGGCAAATGACCGTCACCGCAGAGGGCGATAACGACTGTCACTACGACGAGAGCGATCCCTGGCAATTCATGGGTTGGTACTTCACTGAGCAGGGCATCAAGTTTGATCCGTCGTATCCGCATGTCGCGGCAGTATGCGGATTCGTCGACTGGAGTGTTCTGCCATACAGCGTCGTCAAACAGCATCCGGGTGGTGTTGCGCTGCAACTGCCATGACGCATCGTTGCATCTCGACTTACATTTCTCGATTACAGTGCTCAACCTCGCCATAATCCACCGCGAACTTTTCAGCGCCGGCAATCAATGTCCGGCGCAACTTCCGACTCATTCAGGGAATGATCCATGCTCAAGGGACTGTTACGCCTGGCGCCATATGCCGTGGCGTTGTTCACACTGATTTCCACTGCCCATGCCGAAGATGGTCGGCGCGTGTTCACCGGCAAGCTGGGCAAAACGCCGATTGTGGTTGAGCTCAATACCCAGCAACCGGATGAAGTGACCGGTCGTTACTTCTACGAAAAATACCATCGGGACCTGCCCCTCAGCGGGTCATTGCAGGACAGCACCCTGACGCTGGTTGAAGGCAACAATCGCTACGGTGACGACAAGCCACTGCCAACTTTGAAACTGGAAGAAACTGCCACTGGCTGGCAGGGCGAGTGGCAAAGTCCGAAGGGCAAGAAGCTTACAGTGCAACTTTCCGAGGCCAGGCTTCCAGCGCCGACAACTTCTACGCTGCCCTTCATCGCCGCGTTGCCAAACGGCGAGCCGTATGAGTATTTGCGACTACAGGGACTCAAGCTCAAACCGCTGAAGAAACAAGACTTCATGGGTTACACCCTGCAATGGTGGATAGAGCCGGAGTCGAAGATTTCGCTGTTCAGCGTAGAGTCCGGTCTGCCAAAAAATGATCTGCAACGGGTTAACCAGCAGTTGCTTGGGCGATTGTGGAATGAAGTCATCCGCTATCACGGTTGCCAACTACAGGGCGGGGAAAACGTCGACTTCATGCAGGACGCAGAGCCCAAAATGATTTCGCCGGCCGTGGTCAGCCTGAACATCTCGACCAGCTATTTCTGCGGTGGCGCGCATCCGGACTTCGGTGATTCGCCCCTTAACATTGATGTAAGCACAGGCCATCCGTTGTCGCTCGAAGATGTGCTGTGGGTAGGTGAGGGCAAGCCACTTCTGCATGCCGAACGAGACAGCCTGGGTGACAAGCCTTTGAGCCCGGCTGAAAGTAACGCGCGTTATCAGTATGAAAACAAGGAGCTGGTGCCTTGGCTGATCAGGCAATTCACTGCCCTGTACCCCGCAGAAATGAAGAAGCCGACGCAAGATGATGATTGCGACTTCACGGAAGAAAGCGTTTGGGGTTCTTCGCCGTGGTACTTCACTGCGAAAGGCTTATACCTGGGCGCTTACTTCGCCCGCGTACAACGTTCTTGCGATAGACCAGACTGGTCGATTCTGCCGTACTCTCTGATCAAACAACACCCCGGCGCCGTCAAACTGCAACTGCCCCAGGGCTGACCATCACGCCAGACCCGGCGCTTCACGAATGATGAAGTGATCCAGGTTCTCAATATTGGCATTGAAGACCTCGAAAGGTTTTTCGGGGTTCTTCTTGCCCGGCACCTGCTTCAACTCCGGCGTCACACCGTAGAAGAAGCAGAACAACTCCTTGTCGCTGTCGACCGCGTGCTTGATCTCTTCCAGAAACGCCTTGCGCTTGCGGTAGTTGTCGATCAGCTTTTTGTTGAGATAAACACTGACCGGATAAGGCTTCTTCTTGCTGTCATCCGGCTTCTTGAACCAGACCTTGTCCTCGAAATCGATCCGGAAACTGGCACTGTGAAAGTCCTCGATCTTCTTGATCCGGCCCCAGTAAATCAGCCCCTTGTTGTCCATCAAGTACTCGATCTTCTTGAAGAACGAACTGTACGGCGCCGTATGCTCGCCAATCTTCAACGGCATGCGCTTGAGCAAATCCTTGTCCGCGAAGTTCGACACAAAACACTCCACGGGATGGGCGAAGACACTGGTCTTGTCCGGCGCCGTCTCACGACTCGGCGATTCTTTTGAGGGAGAAGTCGCCACCCGCACCGGATCATCCCGCAACACATCCGCCGCCCCCGCGGGCGCAGCAGGCTTGCGCACATACTCACGGCGCGTCAGCAACAACTCCGACGGGAAATGCTCCTCCCGACCGTCATCCGATTCCCCCTCCGCCGCCTCAACCCCCGACGCCGACGTCTTCAAACTCACATACGGACAACCCGCCACATGCTGCGTACCGGGCAGATTCTTGAAGTGCGGCGTGCGCACGTAATTCACGTTCTTGGCGTTGAACGTACCCAACTCGTTGGAGGCATCGAACGCCGCACGACAGGCGTCGTTGGGGCACTGGAAGTGTTCCTTCGCGGAGTCGAACGCCACCGTCTCATCGAAATTGAGATCGCGAACGTCATAGATCGACAACTTGTCGTCGAGGCTGAGGCAGTAGGCGAGATCGAATTTCATGGTGGGGCTCGGGTCCTTGAGAGAAAGAGGGAGTATTTGTAGTGGTAGGTGGGTTGCGATTAGTTGCGACATATGTTCAACAATTACAGAAGCCATTTTTCCTTCTCGGCTGAATACCTAAGCGTTCGCCTTTCTATATGTCTTCGACTGGTATCCCTTCTTCCGCCATTCGCTTCACAAGCAGCTTAACGGCATTTTTATCCGGTCTTGCTAAGTTGATGTTTCCTGATCCTAGCTTTTTGAGGGCAATGTCAGCCTTTGGCGACAAAAAACGGCGCTGCTCGGCAGTTCGCCGGATAATTTCAGCCTTGGGCGCGAGCATGAGAAGGAGCAAATCGAAGTCAATTTCACGGTCAATCCTTGCCGAAGACTTAGCTTCTTTTTTATCTTGTGTTATCTCATTTGCATCGAGTAACAAATGATCAGGGATGGCTGGTACACTGAATTTTGCAGCTTTAATGTTTTCCCAGCAAAGCTCCAGCTTGCAGTACTCACCGACGTTCCGGACATTTGTCGAAGTATTTCTAAAAACGGCAGCAACCTGCGGAGTAATAAAGGCAATAAGCTCTTGAAGTTCGTCAGGTACAGATTGAGTGTTCCAAATTTGAATCCAGTTTAGGCTTGCTTTTCCTTTACGAACGATCTCCTCGGAAATCCAGGATAGCGCATAAGCAACTGTCTGGGATTTATAGCCGCGGTCCAGCTTGTACCATTCGGAACCAGCAACATGCTTGTCGGTCCAGCGGAATATCAGCCCCATTGCGCAGACGTTTCTATACCAACCTTCGTTAAATTGGGTAGGTGAGGATTTCCAAGCCTTTGCAGTTTGATCTGCGAAGGCCATAAACGCTTTTTGCGCTCCCCTGGATACAATGTAAGGCTTTCTTTCAAAGCTCAGGAAAAATTTCGCAAGGTCGGTCTTTTCGATAAGCTTATCCCTCGGATACTCCAGCTGATACTTTCTCTTCTCCGCGACGGATGCGTACGCCATGCCGTCACGGTACTGTCCTCGTGAACGCTCATAGAACCACTTATCACCCGTCATCGCACCACCCTGAGGCGGTGCGGCTATCATCCGGGAGTAACGTTCCATTTGCAGGTGGAACGGATGACTCGAGAAGAAGTCTGCCTCTGATATACGATTCTGAGTATTGGCGTACCGAGAAATTTTTGGTACGACTTGCTCGATATGGGTAGATGGAACTACGGAAAGTTTCATTTGCACATGGACACGCTCGAGCGGCGCGTCTGCGACATCCTTGGCATATAAGATAGATGCTGTTGTTTGGCCACCATTCACGATCTGAAGATTATGAATTGCTGCGATTCCAATTTGCCCGTCTTCGAGTGTTTCGAGCTCAACTGCCGATGCGGTTGCGGTTAAGCCATTGTTGTAAGCAAAAAACATCTCTGGTGTCTTCTTGATTGTTTCCAGAATCCCTTTGTTCACCTTTGTCTTAGCTTGGAGATAGGTTCGGACGTTTTGTTCGAGCAGTCGCGCCCCGTATAAACCATAGATTTCAGCAAGCACTGGGCCAGGAATGGCAAGAAGGTAGGATTGATGCTCCTCGGTGCTTGTCGAGGCTTTGAGGCAAGCAACGGGCGCTCCGGCAATGCCTGCGATATTGACTTCAATAGACTCTGGAGTTCGAAAGCTTTTCTGTATTTCGAAATAGCGAGTCGCGTCAAGAACGCTATAAACAATCGGCAGTTGACCTAAGTACTCGCCCAGCTGCGGCGGACGTTTGGTAGCCAAACGGGCATTGGAAAAAAGGATGATGCGAACTCTCTTGATGAGATCACGTGCTGAGTAGATGGGATAAGCAGCGGCAAACGCTGGGCTAGTTTCTTCGATTGAATTGATAAACTCTGATGAACAGGCATTCTCGAAGAAGGCGGTGGCCTGCTTAAATGCTGCAGTCAGACGGTCATTATGTAGAGGTTCCAGTATCGTTCCGTCTCGGTAATCGCTGACAGCGAGATAAATCGTTCCCCGATCAGAATCCAGTCCATATCCGTCGATTCGGTATGGCTTTCTTCCACCCTCCTTGTGACTGTGGGTGTATTCCAAGTCGATGGTGTCACCGTTGTCTGATGCCGCTGCTGCATAGAGCTCAAAAAAAGCCTCTTGTTGGAAGATTCCCCGTGCCTCCGCTTCTAAAAGAATATCTTCTCGTAGGGCTTCGAATGTTTGCTGCAAATCGCTCATATTTCGACTCCCTCGAATGCCTCATCATGGCTGATGATGAAGGGAACGCAATCACTCACACGAATGCTGTAGCTAACCTTCTCTATACCGGGGCGGAGGTCACTACGCTCAATACGAGGAAATTCGCTAGACACTTCATAGAAAATGCGGTCAACGAGAACCCAGCTTTCCTCGTTATATTCTGGCTCTTCCTGATATCCCACCTCTAGTAGAGCGATCTCAAAGAGTTCCAACGCTCCTGCGCCAGCCTTGTCAAACGCGTTTCGAATCTCTGAAACAATCGTGTTGAGCGTCCGAGCTGTAGTGATGGAAGCTGGTAGCGGTGCAATTCCCTGATTGCAGAGGAGGATGCGGCCCTGAACCGCATCGAGTTGATCTTCGGAAGAAATCCGGATTCGCCGGTCGGCAGTCACTACCTGCGTCTTAACCTCAAAGATATTGCCGGCGACGACAAAATCCTGCTCATGACCACTTGGACCATTCCAGCTTTTGATGGCGGCGTTCCAGCCGATGCGGTTACCTAGGATATCTCGCAGAAATAATAGTTCGCCAACTAAGCCAATCCGTTCGCTTTTGGATAGTAAGTGGTTAGCTCTATGCCGCAGCATCTGCTGCCAACGGTGAACCTCTTTGATGGCTTGCTGCAGACCTTTTTCGGACTGTGTCGGTGCGAGCTTGTCGGTCGCAAGCATAAGGCTCTTGCACATAAGGGCGAAATTTTGGAAGTTGGCAGCGTCACTCAGACTTAGCACTAATCTTGAACGCCCAGAGGTCAATTGATGGAGCTCACAGGTCACTGCCGACATCTTTGGCAGGTCGAGTATCTTAGGCTCCGCGCATTCGACATCAAGCTGGAAGATGAAATATCCGTGAAAGTCGCGACCGATTCTGAAATCGAGCGGGTGGCTACTGTCAGCAAGTCGAATGTTGCAATAACCTGGGTCACTAGGCGCCACGATCGCCTTCCATTCACTCAACATCCTGGGCCCCCATAATCGCTTCGGAGTCATCGTCTGCTTCTGCGGCAAATTGCTCAAGTTGCTGCCGATACACCGCATTTACTTGGTAGGTTCTCTCCTTGGCTGGTTTACCAGTCTCGGGCATGCAAAAGGACAGCGTGACGATGCTATCGTCAAGTTTGAGGTCATCATCGCAGTCGACTCGATCGTCGCGCAGATTCGCATTGAAGACATGTACTAACATCATTGGTCGTTCACGAACAGAGCAAGCGGCGCGTTCTTTCTTGTAAATTTCAGCCTGATAGGCAGCATCCGCTTCCGCGATTTGTAAGTTGGACAGACCGATCTGCGCGTCACCGGGGTCGGCGACACGGTTCTTGCTGCCATATACTCGATAAGTGCCTTTCTGAATTGTTCCTTGATTCCGAGACCTCAGATTTACTTTCTGGCCTGCGAATGTACTAGAGTCGCCCGACTGGCGCATGGGAAGTACCACGTCCCAATTCTCGAGCTCGTCCGTGACGCGGTCCTGAATATAGTCCGCGAGAAGAGATGTATCAGAAATTTTCGATAGATCGGGGTGATCTACGAACTGGAATTCGAGCATGAGACCAAGTATGTCTCGACCATCTGCGGCCCAGCGAATGTAGTCCTTTTTTACGTCAATAGGGTTGCCGAGCTCGATGAGAAACTGTTCCACCGCATTACGATGTTTCTGTCCAATAACTGAGTTATTAGGAAGTGCGAAACCTTCGATGTGACGGGCGGAATAGTCCTGAGCAATTTTGAGCTTCTCGGCCGTCCTCATTTTGTTTGCTGCTGTTACCCGAATTGCGAGCGGGCTCTGCCGGACTTTGAGGCCAAAATCACGCGGTGTGCGGCCTGCGGCCTTCATACGTTTGATCTCGCTCCTCAACTCTTCGGTCGCCTCGTCTACAAACTCGTAATGGTCGAAGGACACCTGCGGCAGATAGAGGCGGCAATATTCCTCATATCCCGGTCGGTAGCCAAACCAGCGCGCCATCTGCATAAGTGTGTCGCTTGCAGTAGCGTTTCGTAAGAGATAGGAGACCGTGAGGCCTTCGAGAGTCAGGCCGCGTGAAAGCGCCAGCCCGCCGATGGCAATAACATGCAAACCTTCTGATTTGCGCAGTGAATAATCTAGCTTGCCACCTCGCATATTGACAGTGCGGACATCAATGGACTGGACACCTTCATTTAGGACAGTCAGTAAGTTGTGCCAATTGAGGCCGGTCCTACCGAACTCGACCATGAAGCTATTTTTGAGATCATCCATGATCTCATCGTTTATCTGATCAATCGGCAGGGATGCATGGACCGAGGCCGCATCTTTGATTTCCGTTAGATATTCGAAAACTAGTCCGAGAATTTTTTCCTGAATGGTATTGAATCGACTGACATTGATCATCATCGAACAGTGTGTTTTGCCCTTTCCTTGGAATACTCTTATTGCCCTCGTTATGCAAAACACACGAATCGCGTGGCGGAGACTGTCGGGTAGGTCGGTAACATTATCGACACTCTTGTGTTTTAGCGGAAGTTGCGTTTGATAGTCATCGATGACCCTAACCATGCTCGGACGTAAGTCGCCTCCCTCGCGGAAAATTCGATGCGAACCTGCATAATTGGTAGGTGGATCAAGTGCCTTAATAAAGTTCCCGGGGAAAAGGTCATCGGTCTCCATTTCCTCCGTCGTTTCCGGGTCGATGAAAATATTGGCAAACGGTGTAGCGGTATAACCGATATATGCGGAGCGCGGAAAACGCGAAAGAATTTGTCGAATGACGCCGTTGATAGCGCTAGTCCGTTTGGGGTCAACGGCCGTATTGATAGACGCATTGTCTGCTTCATCATCGATCAGCAGAAGTGGTAGGTCATAGCCGCCAGTTTCGCCCTGTTTTTCTATCCAGTGTGCGAGACGTTCCAGGATGGATTTGTTTTTTTTGGTTATGAAGATCATCGGTTCCTGATGACCTGCGAGGCCGAAATAAATTCCATCGGTGCCGCTCGAGAAGTCCGCTACCCTAGTTGTGCCGTAAGAGGGGATTCGCCGTGTCTCTGCATAATTCTGAATTGGCAATGACTGCTGTGCAGCCGCGCCAAACATCGATACTTTGCCAATAAATGTCTCGTCAATTCGTTCCTGCGTCTGCGCACGCAATGAGTTGGTTATACCTGCCAGCAGGATGATGACGCGGTAGCCCGCGTCGGCTGCCTTGCATATCAGAGCAGAGTAATTGGTGGTCTTGCCCGACTGGACATTTCCCATGACCATTCCGCGAACTGCGCCATAGCGTTCATCTTTCGGGTTGCCGCATTGGTCGAGGATCTCATCTGTGTCGGAGTTGAGGGTAGCAAGTACTGGCGACGGAAGAGCTCCCGTCTCGAGATAGTATTTGCGTAAGCGGTTCCAGTAAAAGAAATCCAACCCCGGTCGTGTTGTTGCAAGCCAAGGTCGGTGGTCCTTTGTAATAACCGCTCCCCGCTTCTGAGTTACGATAAAATTCGCTTCCAGTTCTCGGATAATCGCGATGATCGCTAATTCATCAAGGTGTTGAAATGGTCCATTGCGAACTATTGTAGTGATTGCACCTTCAGGCAGTCCTTGTCCTAGAGTAATGTCTTCGCCATATTGCTCGTTGATAATTGAACGGAAATACGCAAGTTCGCTATGAAACATTTATTACCACCTTTTGTCCTTGAGGTGTTTTACAACGAGGTCGGCTTGACTAGCCCACGGTTCAGTTGAAGCAAGAAGTTCACGCAGCGCTTTCATGTCGCCGGCTGTGCGGAGTAGTAGTGAGGGGAGGGCAGTCTCGAGCTTGTCGAGGAATCTCTCCTTGTCTAGTACGCCTTGGCTCATCATTTCCGGGCGAGACGAATAGTCCTCGCCGATGCTTACGATTGGGAAACAGTCCTCGATGATTCCAAGCGCTGCGGCGAAGGCTTTACCTCTGTCTCTATCCTCGTCTTCTAGCATGCCGGCAATCAAGGGGTGCTCACGGTTGACGTAATAGCGAACCTCACCGTTTCGCACGTATTTTGCCCAGACCGAGGTTTTTCTTTCGCCTTCGCGAACTAGCCCGCCTCTTGACTGAAATACCTTTCCCGATCTGCTCTTGAGCCCAACTACGATGTCCTTCAAACGACTCTTAAGTCCTGAAGGCAACTGTGCGTCTGCCTTGTCGAGCGTGATCTTCCATATTGCATCAAGCGAGTTTGGAATGTTGACGGCAATTCTCACAAGTTGCGATAGCTCGCCGTGCCTTACTAGGCGAAACCAAGTCCCGTGTATGATGAGTCGGTGCTGCCGATAGACATAAAATCCTTGATTTCGAACAAATCCTTCTTCGCCGCTTAGCTGGTCATGCTCACCGCAAGACAACTTCGAATAGTGCGGTAGAATGAATGACTGCATTTCAATCGGCTGGCCATCGAGATTAAGGGTTTCTTTTGGCTGGGCCTGCGTCGCAGCGTGGTTGCGTAGAAAAGGATCTATCGGCTTCAGCGCACTCCCGTTGAAGCCGATCCTGAGCTTCCGAAGGCCTTCCTCGCCACTCAAATACCGATGGAAAATAAGTGAAAGTTGCTTTTGGGCATGCGCGACTAGATCATTGAATCCCTTGCCGCCAACTTGACCATATTCGGACAGACGATCGCATCTGCTCCAGATGATTTCGGTCCCGTCGCGCTCAAGCAGCCGGTGATCGACCTGAGCTTCAATCTCATCGAGCTCAAGGATCCCCATTTTCCAATCGGCGATATCATCCAGATTCCAAGAGGCGCCGGTAAGAACGCCATCCTGTCTCGTGATGACTGTCAAATGCCGGCATTGGGAAAGTGATGCCGATTTCATTCCCCACCCGAAGCGACCAAGGTCATCATGGGCCCGCGCCTCATCAGGATTGGAGCTGGCGGGTCTCATCGCCTTATGAAGCTCGACGGTCGTCATTCCTGATCCATCGTCTAGTATCCGGACCTCGGGCCCATCACCCTTCCGGATGCATTTGATATCGATACTATGGGCTTTTGCCTTGATGCTATTATCGACAATATCGGCAAGTGCACTCGACAGATCGTAATTCCCAAAGCTACGCGCTGACGTCATCAGCGCAGACGCGTCAGGAGGATTATTCATATGCCGCATATATCCCCCCCACTCAATTCGTCACCCAAAGCTGGGGAAAGTCCCACAACTTAAATATTTTTTTCTTTGAAAGCTCGATTCGATCAGAAACGTGACTGGTATCGAGAGCCCTCGAATGTAGCACCTGTCATTCAAAATCCGACTATGACTATAGTAGCGAATTGCCTTTTTTGCCGTTTGAGGGCACAAGCGGGCTCGACGGATTGAGAAAGCAGGGCGGAAGACATTCGGGTGTTGGTTTTTCAGGTACAGAGTTGGGGGATTCGATTTTTGTGGAGTGGCGATTGAGGAACCGCCACTAGCACAGAAAATCCGCTGCTTTTAAAGCCAAGAAGCGGATCGTTTGATGACATTAAATATTCAAAGTCCGCGTAGAAAACATGACGTCTTTCGCCACCAGGGCTTCTGACGATTGAGCAGATCCTCCGACAGCAAACACGGCATATCCCGTAACCGAATCCACGGCTCATCCTGCCAGTGCAGCGTGCTCAACGACATCTTCGGCCAACTCAAAACACTCAATGTCGGTCGCTCAATCGAACGTGTCGGACGGGCATCTCGCAGAGCAGGTACAACCTGATGTGTCACCCACTCACGAAGCTGCCGATACTCGGGACAGTAGTGATAGATAAGCAGCGCATACACACCTGACTCGCTCACCATCAGATGTTCTCCGGGCTCGCCGTAGGTCTCCACGCACATCATCTGCCGCTGATCGGCGTCGAGTTTGCGCAGCTGTCGCTCATCCAGATATTTGCCCATCAGGCGCCCCAGTTCATGAACGCAGAA
This sequence comes from Pseudomonas sp. FW215-R2, assembly GCF_058789255.1. NCBI lineage: Bacteria > Pseudomonadati > Pseudomonadota > Gammaproteobacteria > Pseudomonadales > Pseudomonadaceae > Pseudomonas > Pseudomonas sp. FW215-R2. The sequence continues at coordinate 175,999 of NZ_JBYTBO010000011.1, read as the reverse complement.
CCAGGCCTGGTTCTCCACCAGAAGGGCGTGCAGGTGGGTTTTGTTACGGACAAATCGAGTTGGAATAAGTGGTTCAGACATGGCGTGCCTCCCGAGTCGGAAGAACGGGATTCAAACGGCGGGTACAGCGATTCGCCTTCATCATGAAGGCTGAGTGGTCAGGCATTTCCATTTACCTCTGGCTGCTTTCTTAGGGCATTCGTTAAGGGTGTCGGGAGCTAAGAAACCCACCAGAGACGGGCCGGACATATTCCCCTTTCGGGTCTTGTATTCGCCCACTCCCGACATAACGGGACTTTTCGCAGGCGTAGAGAAACCGCAGACGAAAAAAAGCCGCATGACTGTCGGGTGCGGAGGACCGCTCTGGTTTGTAGAGTTTCTTAGGCTCGGAGTTGAGGGTAGGGGGATCAGGGATGGTCGTCAACCAGCGACTTTTCCTACCGATCGTGAGGCAAAACGAAATCTGGACAATGGCGTGGAGTAAATTATGCTGTGTTTATATCCAGTATATGGTCGCCGCTGTTCTTCCAATTCTCCCAGCCCGTATTGCCATGACTGATCTCACGGATTACGGGAAATTTCATTTACTTTGAAGTTTTCAGGGCTAGAATGGTGACCATTCGTCACAGCTTTGACCCAGAGGAATTTCCGGCTCATGAATCTTTTTGAAACAGCATCTTTTGAATCCTTGAGCGAAACGACCTCGGATTTTTATGAGCCTGATACCCATCCTGTTACCGACCTTGCGTTACTGCACAAGCTGTTGGAGATCTACGACCAAGGGCAGTTGGCCGAAATTCTCAACGATGTGAGCCCGAGCCACTGGTGCCGTGAAACCATCAATCGATGGATCAAGGGCAAGGCTTCGCCGAAGCTCTCCCACATTGAGTTCACCCGCCTCAAGGATCTGCTGCCCAAGCGTTTGAACCATAAACCTTCATTTACCTTTATCGATCTCTTTGCCGGTATCGGCGGTATCAGAAAAGGGTTTGAAGCCATCGGCGGCGAGTGTCTGTTCACCTCCGAATGGAACAAATACGCGGTCAAGACCTACAAGGCCAACCACTTTTGCGATCCGGCTCGTCACCGCTTCAATCTCGACATCCGTTCGGTCACTCTTTCAGACAAGTCCGAAATCAGCGACGAAGAAGCCTACAAGAACATTGATCGCGAAATTCCTGATCACGACGTCCTGTTGGCAGGTTTCCCATGTCAGCCGTTCTCGCTTGCAGGTGTTTCCAAGAAGAACTCTCTGGGGCGCAAGCACGGTTTCGAGTGCGAGACCCAGGGCACCCTGTTCTTCGACGTGGCGCGGATTATTGCCGCGAAACGCCCGGCTGCATTCTTGCTTGAGAACGTCAAAAACCTGAAAAGCCATGACAAGGGCAATACGTTCCGGATCATTTGCGAAGCGTTGGATGAGCTGGGTTATGAGGTTGCAGACGTGAATGCACCGAAAGGCTCAGACCCGAAGGTCATCGATGCCAAGCACTTTGTCCCTCAGCATCGTGAGCGAATTGTGCTGGTCGGTTTCCGTCGTGACTTGAATGTTCACCAAGGGTTCACCCTGCGTGACATCAGCAAGCACATACCAAAACAGCGACCTAGCTTCGGTGATCTGCTCGATAAGGATGTGGATGAAAAATACATTCTTACTCCAAAGCTCTGGGATTACCTCTATCGGTATGCAGAGAAGCATCGTGAGAAAGGCAATGGTTTTGGCTTTGGTCTGACTCGTCCAAACGACGTTGCTCGTACGCTTTCGGCGAGATATCACAAGGATGGTTCGGAAATCCTGGTTGATCGTGGATTTGTGGATACTTTGGATTTCAATAGTGAGTTGAATCAGCTCAATCGCCCGCGCCGACTGACACCCCATGAGTGCTCGCGCCTGATGGGTTTTGACAAGCCGGGGGAAAGCAAATTTGTGATTCCTGTGTCAGATACCCAAGCTTATCGACAGTTTGGTAACTCAGTGGCCGTTCCCGTGTTTGAGGCGGTGGCTCGGTTGATGAAGGACCGCATTCTGAAAGCTAAAGAGAAAATGGCCGATAGCGGACAGCCGCAGTTGGAGTTTGCGCTTCCAGTCTGATGATGGAGCTTAGCCCTATCTAGCGCTTCAGTTTTTAGGGGGGGGGGAGGCGATATGACTGATGTTGTGGATGTTGCTACTCGCTCAAAAATGATGGCTGGAATTCGGGGTAAAAATACCAAGCCTGAAATTTTGATCCGCAAAGCCCTGCATGCGCAGGGCTTCCGCTTCCGTCTACATGTTAAAGACCTTCCCGGTACTCCTGATCTGGTGTTGCCGAAATATCGTGCTGTTATTTTTATACATGGTTGTTTTTGGCACGGACATGCATGTCGATACTTCAAGGTGCCTCAGACCCGCCCCGAGTTCTGGTTAGAAAAAATCGGAAAAAATCAAAGACGTGACAACCAGCAGGAAGATGCTCTCGAGGCGATGGGGTGGAGAGTGCTTGTCCTTTGGGAGTGCGCTATACGGTCGATAAGAAAAGAAAAGCCTTCATTACTTGTTGACCAGATTGCAGGATGGCTAAAAAATGGATCGAAATATTTCGAGATCGACGAAAGTACGCTGGTCTTGGGAGAGAGATCCTCACATAAGGCGGGCTGAGGCTGATTGGCGATTTTCGCTAAACGACAGGATCCGCACTGCAGGCCTGGATATCCAAATAAGGAATAACGATGGGCTTCCATCCTGAATGGAATGATATTTCTCCTTTGATCACTCAGAGTCAGCGCATCTTCATCAAGAAGCTATCTCGCAATGACACATCGTGGGCAGATAGCTCCAAAAATGGGCATCAGAACGGATTTTTTATCCCTCGCCCTGTGGCTGAGTCTGACTTCTTTCCCAAGTTGAGTAATTCGAATCCGGAAAAGCCTCATATTTTCGATGTCGAGTATCCAACATTCTGGCCAGCCTCCGGTGAAGTAAAGATATCGACGATCAAATACTTTTCAATGCGTAATCCAACGGATAAGGATAAAGCAAAGCCAAGGTATGAGTGGCAGCATACGGGTATACCCAAGGAACAATTCCAGCTGCTTTCTCCAGCCTCGCTGCTCTTGATTGGAAAATTCAAGCAGGCGAGTTTTGGTTCCAGCTATTGGTTCGTTGTTGTCGATTCGGTGAGCGAGGAAGCTGAAATTATTGAGACGGCGTTTGAGTTGGGCGCCGATTTTCACTATGGTTTATTTGATCCTGCTCTGCTTGACAAGCCTGCTTCCGAAACCGATCAGCTTATTGCTGAACTGTCCCTGGCGGTCCGGGATGGAACGTTAGAGCAATTCATCAAAAATCAGGCTCTGCCGTCTCCGGAGACGTTGGCGGGAATAGCACAGGATAAATGGCTTTATGAAAATGATCTTCATGACATGAATCCATTTAGTGTCTCCCAGCCTGGTGACGCAGTAATGCGTATTAGCAGGGATATCGAATACTCGATTTACAAACAGGCTGAACTTCGTTTTCGTGCAGCTCAGGTAGCCCGACTTCTTCTTCATGGGGGAGGCGATCCTGTTGGGAATTTGGTTCGTGCCTTCTCCGAACTCGACTCAATATTTCTAAGTGCTGCGCAAACCCGAAAAAGCAGGGCGGGGCTATCGTTTGAGCATCATGTCGGAAGGCTTTTCAAAGATGGCCGAATTCGCCACGAAGCACAGGCTGTCTTTGGTGGCCGACGCCCGGACTTTGTCTTACCTGACGTTAAGGAACTCAACATCAAGGGAGATGTAGTGATCGTTTCCTTGAAGACAACGTTGCGTGAAAGATGGAAGCAGCTCGCGTTAGAGAAACCATTTGGTAAAATTTTTCTCGCTACCGTAGATGATCGGGTTTCGGGTGAGGCTATCAGCGAGATGGATAGAAATTCGATCTGCCTGATCGTGCCGGAATCCTTGAAGAAGGCTAAGGAGTCGGCATATGCGGGCTATGAAAACGTCATTACCTTCAGGCAGTTTTTTGATGAAGAGGTGAAGTTTAAACGGCCTTCAATGATTATTCCTCTCTAGCAAGAATCGGAGAGTCATAAACCGTTTCGCACATTGCGGGCAGGCAAAAAAAAGCCAGGAAGCTTTCGCTCCTGGCTTTTTCATTGCTAAAGGATTTAATCCCAGCTCAGAGCACCACCAGTCTGATACTCAATCACCCGAGTCTCAAAGAAATTCTTCTCTTTCTTCAAGTCCATAATCTCGCTCATCCAAGGGAACGGGTTAGTCGTCCCTGGGTACTCTTCCTTCAAACCGATCTGCGACAGACGACGGTTGGCGATGAACTTCAGGTAGTCCTCCATCATCGCCGCGTTCATGCCCAGTACGCCGCGAGGCATGGTGTCACGCGCGTATTCGATTTCCAGCTGAGTGCCTTGCAGAATCATCTGCGAAGCTTCTTCCTTCATTTCGGCGTCCCACAGGTGTGGGTTTTCGATTTTGATCTGGTTGATCACGTCGATGCCGAAGTTCAGGTGCATGGATTCGTCGCGCAAGATGTACTGGAACTGCTCGGCGACGCCGGTCATTTTGTTGCGGCGGCCCATGGAGAGGATCTGGGTGAAGCCGCAGTAGAAGAAGATGCCTTCCAGAACGCAGTAGTAGGCGATCAGGTTGCGCAGCAGTTCTTTGTCGGTTTCGACGGTGCCGGTGTTGAATTCCGGGTCGGAGATGGCGCGGGTGTATTTCAGGCCCCAGGCGGCTTTTTTCGCGACCGACGGGATCTCGTGGTACATGTTGAAGATCTCGCCTTCATCCATGCCCAGCGATTCGATGCAGTACTGGTAGGCGTGGGTGTGGATCGCCTCTTCGAACGCCTGGCGCAGGATGTACTGGCGGCATTCCGGGTTGGTGATCAGGCGGTACACGGCCAGGGCCAGGTTGTTGGCAACCAGGGAGTCGGCGGTGGAGAAGAAGCCGAGGTTGCGCATCACGATGCGGCGCTCGTCGTCGGTCAGGCCTTCCGGGTTTTTCCAGAGGGCGATGTCGGCGGTCATGTTGACTTCTTGCGGCATCCAGTGGTTTGCGCAGCCGTCCAGGTATTTCTGCCAGGCCCAGTCGTACTTGAATGGCACGAGCTGGTTGAGGTCGGCGCGGCAGTTGATCATGCGCTTTTCGTCAACGGCGACACGGGCGGCGGAGCCTTCGAGTTCGGCGAGGCCTTCGGCGACGTCGAGGGAATCCAGTGCAGCCTTGGCGCGGGCCACGGCGGCCGAGTCAGCGGCGGTCACGGCGCGGGCTTCGAGAGCAGCGGCACCGCCGGCGCTGTCGAGGCGGTCCATGTTGGCTTCGGTAGCGTGGCCGGCGTTGGCGCCTTTTACGGCTACTTCACTGTCTTCTTTGTCGAATTCGTCCCAGCTCAGCATGACGTGTCGTCTCCTGCGTGAGGGCCAGATGCCCGTGTGAAAACTGATGGTTGGTTTTTCACACGACCGTACTGGCCGCGTTGGATCTTAAGGAATCGTTTTTTGCAGCAGCTAAGGCAGGCAATAAAACAGAATTTTGTACGGGTTTCCGAGAGCCTCTGACGGGCGCAGGTCAGCGTTGTCGCTGCTGCGGGGCTTCAGAATGGCTTTGATCCCTGTAAGGGAATATTGCTGACCCGATTGGGCGGCATTATAGGGAAAAAAACACCGGCGTGGGGGAGGGCGAAACAGCGCAGGGCGGTTGAACGGGAGGGTGATTTCGATCGGAGCGAGGGTTTACAGGGCTTTCGCTGGGATTGTCCCGGGAGAATTTTTTTTCATTAATTTTTCTGCGTGTGATTGATTGCTCAAAAAACGAGCAAAAAACCGCGTTTTTCACTATATCTTGTGTTTTGCAACCCTTTTACGTCCCTTCAAACACAACTGAGCCCGACCGAAGCCGGGCTGGAATCGACCCTCGATGTTGCGCTGAGTGATCCGATTCGGTGCAGTCTCAAACCATCAATTGGTGCAGCCGTTACCCATCACGCTGTAACGCAGGATGTGGCGCTGGCCGGTGGAGTCGTCGTACTCCATTTTCATCGGAACCACTTCGCAGACATTCGGAACTTCGCTCATCGATACAACGTTGGCGATGTCCAGGTGAGTGGAGTAAGTGTATTCCTCGATGGCCGGTTGTTGCTGTGCGACATCAGTCGGGACCTCGTCTGCCATGGCGGTTGCGCACAGACTGCTGAGGGCCAGAACCAATAAAGCTTTCATTTGAAATTTACCTTCTTGAGGTCGAGTGGGGTCACGCAACCTTTTTGGGGTTGCGTGTGGAACTTCATCGTTTTGGTTTGTTACTTAAGAGCTGGATTAACGGCCTTCGTGGGGGCTGTAACGTTGTTAATCGCTTTGCCTTGTCGGCGAGGTGAATTCTAGGGAGGCGGGGTGGGGGTAAACAGACTCGGTTTTGATAAACACCTTTGGCAGATTTGGTAACAATCGGCGGATATCGTGATGTCGGTGATGCGACTTTCCTGAGCAATCGACTCGCCCGAATCGCTTGCAGACCAGATCCCACAAGGGTTGCAGGGTGTTTCGCAAAGGTATTGGCCGCGCGCCTCCGGGGTATCTGGATGTTTTGTAGGGGCTTGTTACTACCATCGTCGAATGGTTCTATACGGGCGCCCCGGCTACAACAGGGTCATACAAAAACAACTATTACACCGAGGTAGGAAAGATGAGTGCGGCTTCCCTGTATCCCGTTCGTCCCGAGGTTCTGGCCAATACGCTGACCGACGAGGCGACCTACAAAGCCATGTACCAACAGTCGGTCGTCAACCCTGACGGCTTCTGGCGCGAACAAGCCAAGCGCCTCGACTGGATCAAGCCTTTCACCACGGTGAAACAGACTTCGTTCGACGACCACCATGTCGACATCAAGTGGTTTGCCGACGGCACCCTGAACGTTTCCTACAACTGCCTCGACCGTCATCTGGCCGAGCGCGGCGATCAGGTCGCCATCATCTGGGAAGGTGACGATCCTTCCGAAAGCCGCAACATCACCTACCGCGAACTGCACGAACAAGTCTGCAAGTTCGCCAACGCCCTGCGTGGCCAGGACGTTCACCGCGGCGACGTGGTGACCATCTATATGCCGATGATCCCCGAAGCCGTGGTCGCCATGCTGGCCTGCACCCGGATCGGCGCGATTCACTCGGTGGTGTTCGGCGGTTTCTCGCCGGAAGCTCTGGCCGGTCGCATCATCGACTGCCGCTCGAAAGTGGTGATCACCGCTGACGAAGGCATCCGTGCCGGCAAGAAAATTTCCCTCAAGGCCAACGTCGATGACGCTCTGACCAACCCGGAAACCAGCAGCATCCAGAAAGTCATCGTGTGCAAGCGCACCGGCGGCGACATCAAGTGGAACCAGCATCGCGACATCTGGTACGAAGACCTGATGAAAGTGGCGGGCACCGTCTGCGCGCCGAAAGAGATGGGCGCTGAAGAAGCGCTGTTCATCCTTTATACCTCCGGCTCCACCGGCAAGCCGAAGGGCGTGCAACACACCACTGGCGGCTATCTGTTGTACGCGGCCATGACTCACGAGCGCGTGTTCGACTACCGTCCGGGTGAAATCTACTGGTGCACCGCCGACGTCGGCTGGGTCACCGGTCACTCCTACATTGTCTATGGCCCGCTGGCCAACGGCGCGACCACGCTGCTGTTCGAAGGCGTGCCGAACTACCCGGACATCACCCGGGTGGCGAAGATCGTCGACAAGCACAAGGTCAATATCCTCTACACCGCGCCGACTGCGATCCGCGCGATGATGGCCTCCGGCACCGCTGCTGTTGAAGGCGCGGACGGCAGCAGCCTGCGCCTGCTCGGTTCGGTGGGCGAGCCGATTAACCCGGAAGCCTGGGACTGGTACTACAAGAACGTCGGCAAGTCCCGTTGCCCGATCGTCGACACCTGGTGGCAGACCGAAACCGGCGGCAACATGATGAGCCCGCTGCCGGGCGCTCATACCCTGAAGCCGGGTTCGGCAGCGCGTCCGTTCTTCGGTGTGGTGCCGGCGCTGGTGGATAACCTCGGCAACATCATCGAGGGCGAGGCCGAGGGCAATCTGGTGATTCTCGACTCGTGGCCAGGTCAGGCGCGCACCCTGTACGGCGACCACGATCGTTTCGTCGACACTTACTTCAAGACCTTCCGTGGCATGTACTTCACCGGTGACGGTGCTCGTCGCGATGCCGACGGTTACTACTGGATCACCGGTCGTGTGGACGACGTGCTCAACGTGTCCGGCCACCGCATGGGTACCGCCGAGATCGAAAGCGCGATGGTCGCTCACCCGAAAGTCGCCGAAGCGGCGGTGGTCGGTGTGCCGCACGACATCAAGGGGCAGGGCATTTATGTCTACGTCACCTTGAAGAATGGCGAAGAACCGAGCGAGCAGCTGCGCCTGGAGTTGAAGAACTGGGTGCGCAAGGAGATCGGGCCGATTGCTTCGCCGGACGTGATCCAGTGGGCGCCGGGGTTGCCGAAAACCCGTTCGGGCAAGATCATGCGTCGCATCCTGCGCAAGATCGCCACGGCCGAATATGACGGGTTGGGCGACATCTCCACCCTGGCCGATCCGGGTGTGGTGCAGCATCTGATCGATACGCACAAGACCATGAACGTCGCGTAAGCGGCGGGTCTGAAGGCTGAAAAGCCCCGTCCGGCATCACGTCGGGCGGGGCTTTTTCATTTGTGGCGTGATCGTTCCCACGCTCCGCGTGGTAACGCCTCTCTGGACGCTCCGCGTCCGCTCGTGGGACGCAGAGCGTCCCGGGCTGCATTCCCACGCGGAGCGTGGGAACGATCAGTTACGGGGTGTGGCCGGATTCAGGGCGCGGGCGATCTTCGGCCAATAATTATCGAATTGCTCTGTCAGCCTATTCCCACTGTTACCCCTCAGCCTTCAAGTAACTGAATGTGTAACCGCCTGCTCCGCAACGGGGCGATGGGAAACGCTGCGCCCTGTTTCAGGGCCTCAAAACACCCTGTGAAAAATAAGACATCACCCCGCGCTTGCCGGATTAGAAGGGTTTGCGAATAATAGGCCCGCAATTTGCAGCATAGATCGGTTCACTGTCTTTCGCTCTTGCATGAAATTGCGGAGCTGTCAATGTGCTCAAGCGGGTTTCTCGGTGCATCTGTAATTAGTTGTCGCATTGAAGAAATATCGGCTTCGGGCCTGTCGTTAGAATGCCGATCACTCGCTCGTCGTGGCTCGTGTTGAAATCGCTGACGGTTTCAATGGGAAATTTCCCACAGATGCAGCACCGCTTTCCCGATTCACCCATTCGCATATTGGGCTGTCGCTCACTCTGCCGTTTTTGCCCTTTACCGATGGAGTCCCAAGATGAAGAAACTTGTGCTGCTTGGCGCCCTGGCACTGTCCGTGCTGTCCCTGCCGACATTCGCCGATGAAAAGCCTCTGAAGATCGGTATCGAAGCGGCTTACCCTCCATTTGCTTCCAAAGCGCCGGACGGCAGCATCGTCGGTTTCGACTACGACATCGGCAACGCCCTGTGCGAAGAAATGAAGGTCAAGTGCCAGTGGGTCGAGCAAGAATTCGACGGTCTGATCCCGGCACTGAAAGTGCGCAAGATCGACGCGATCCTGTCGTCCATGTCCATCACTGACGACCGCAAGAAGTCCGTGGACTTCACCAACAAGTACTACAACACCCCGGCTCGCCTGGTCATGAAAGAAGGCACCGCTGTCAGCGAAGGCCTGACCGAGCTGAAGGGCAAGAACATCGGCGTGCAGCGTGGTTCGATCCACGAGCGTTTCGCCCGCGAAGTCCTGGCCCCGCTGGGTGCCGAAATCAAGCCTTACGGCTCGCAGAACGAAATCTACCTCGACGTGGCCGCCGGTCGCCTCGACGGCACCGTGGCGGACGCTACGCTGTTGAATGACGGCTTCCTGAAAACCGACGCCGGCAAAGGCTTCGCGTTCGTCGGCCCGGCCTTCACCGACGTCAAATACTTCGGCGACGGCGTAGGTATCGCGGTGCGCAAGGGCGACGCCCTGAAAGACAAGATCAATACTGCCATCGCGGCCATTCGCGAAAACGGCAAGTACAAGCAAATCCAGGACAAGTACTTCGACTTCGACATTTACGGCAAGTAAAGACGTCGCTCGACCCGTCCGAAATGGCGCAAGCAACAGGATCTCTGCGGTTTGCGCCATTTTTTCATCCCAACTTTCGAGGACCTGAATCATGTTGAAAGGCTACGGGGCTGTCATCCTCGATGGCGCTTGGCTGACGCTTCAGCTCGCCTTGTCGTCCATGGCCCTGGCCATCGTTCTCGGGCTGATCGGTGTCGCATTGCGCCTGTCGCCAGTGCGCTGGCTGGCCTGGCTGGGCGATCTGTATTCCACGGTGATCCGCGGGATTCCCGATCTGGTGCTGATCCTGCTGATCTTCTACGGCGGCCAGGACTTGCTCAACCGCGTCGCACCGATGCTCGGCTATGACGACTACATCGACCTGAACCCGTTGGCCGCCGGTATCGGCACCCTCGGTTTCATCTTCGGTGCGTACCTGTCGGAAACCTTCCGTGGCGCGTTCATGGCGATCCCCAAAGGTCAGGCCGAAGCGGGCATGGCGTACGGCATGAGCAGCGTCCAAGTGTTCTTTCGCGTGCTGGTGCCGCAGATGATTCGTCTGGCGATTCCGGGCTTCACCAACAACTGGCTGGTGTTGACCAAGGCCACCGCGCTGATTTCCGTGGTCGGTCTGCAAGACATGATGTTCAAGGCCAAGCAGGCGGCCGACGCCACCCGCGAGCCTTTCACCTTCTTCCTCGCAGTGGCGGCGATGTACCTGGTGATCACCAGTGTCTCGTTGCTGGCGCTGCGTCACCTTGAGAAGCGCTACTCGGTAGGCGTAAGGGCGGCTGATCTATGATCTTCGACTACAACGTCATTTGGGAGGCCCTGCCGCTGTACCTCGGCGGTCTGGTCACCACCCTCAAGTTGCTCGCGCTGTCGCTGTTCTTCGGTCTGCTCGCGGCCCTGCCGCTGGGGCTGATGCGCGTCTCGAAGAATGCCGTCGTCAACATGACGGCGTGGCTCTTCACTTACGTGATTCGCGGCACACCGATGCTGGTTCAACTGTTCCTGATCTACTACGGTCTGGCTCAGTTCGAAACGGTGCGTGAAAGCTTCCTCTGGCCGTGGCTGTCCAGCGCAACGTTCTGTGCGTGCCTGGCATTCGCGATCAACACCAGCGCCTACACCGCCGAAATCATCGCCGGCAGCCTGAAGGCCACGCCGAACGGCGAGATCGAAGCGGCCAAGGCCATGGGCATGTCGCGCTTCAAGATGTACCAGCGCATCCTGTTGCCATCGGCCCTGCGCCGGGCACTGCCGCAGTACAGCAACGAAGTGATCATGATGCTGCAGACCACCAGTCTGGCCTCCATCGTGACCCTGATCGACATCACCGGCGCGGCCCGTACCGTCAACGCGCAGTTCTACCTGCCGTTCGAGGCGTACATCACCGCCGGCGTGTTCTACCTGTGTCTGACCTTCATTCTGGTGCGCCTGTTCAAGCTGGCCGAGCGTCGCTGGCTGAGCTACCTGGCCCCGAGGAAGCACTGATATGGAACGCATCGACCACGTTCTGCCGTGGAGCCACCTGGGCAGCGAGCGCCGGATTTCGGTATTTCGCTTCGGTAGCGGTGAGCGTAAGGCCTACATCCAGGCCAGCCTCCACGCCGACGAATTGCCCGGCATGCGTACCGCCTGGGAACTGAAAAAACGCCTCGGCGAACTCGAAGCCAAAGGCCTGCTCAACGGCGTCATCGAGCTGGTGCCCGTGGCCAACCCGCTGGGTCTTGGCCAGTTGCTGCAAGGCAACCACCAGGGGCGCTTCGAGGCCGGCAGCGGCAAGAATTTCAACCGTGATTTCGTCGAGCTCAGCGCGCCGGTGGCCGCTAAGCTTCAAGGACAACTCGGTGATGATCCGCACGCCAACATCCGTCTGATCCGTCAGGCGATGGCCGATCACCTGGCCGCATTGCCCGAGGCCAGCAGCCAGTTGCAAGGCATGCAGCGCATCCTGCTGCAACATGCCGCCACCGCCGATGTGGTGCTGGACCTGCATTGCGACTGCGAAGCCGCACTGCACATGTATGCCTTGCCGCAACACTGGCCGCAGTGGCGTTCGCTCGCTGCGCACCTGGACGTGAAGGTCGGCCTGCTGGCGGAAGATTCCGGTGGCAGCTCGTTCGACGAAGCCTGTTCGCTGCCGTGGCTGCGTCTGTCGCGCCTGTTCCCGGACGCGCAGATTCCACTGGCGTGCCTGGCGACCACCGTTGAACTGGGTGGACAGGCTGACACCACGCCTGCACAGGCCGAAGCCTGGGCAGACGGGATCCTGGCATTCCTCGCCGAACAAGGCCTGATCCGTGGCGAGTGGCCAAGCGCCGAGCGCGAACCATGCGAAGGCATGCCGTTCGAAGGCACGGAACTGCTCCTGCCGCCGCATCCTGGCGTGGTGAGCTTTCTGCGCAAGCCCGGCGAGTGGGTTGAAGCCGGTGACAAGATTTTTGAAGTGATCGATCCGCTGTCGGATCGGGTCAGCACGGTGTGTGCTGGTACGTCCGGGGTGCTGTTTGCCATTGAGCGGCTGCGTTACGCCCAACCCGGTTTCTGGCTGGCCAAAGTGGCGGGGCGCGATGCGCTGCGCGACGGCCCTTTGCTCAACGACTGACTGTTTTTGTGAGAACCGACCGCATGTACAAACTTGAAGTCCAAGACCTGCATAAACGCTATGGCAGTCACGAAGTGCTCAAGGGCGTTTCCCTGAAAGCGGCCGCCGGCGATGTGATCAGCATCATCGGCTCCAGTGGCTCCGGCAAAAGTACTTTCCTGCGCTGCATCAACCTGCTCGAGCAGCCGCACGCGGGCAAGATCCTGCTCAACAATGAAGAGTTGAAGCTGGTGGCGAACAAGGACGGCGCGCTGAAAGCCGCTGATCCGAAACAGCTGCAACGCATGCGTTCGCGCCTGTCGATGGTGTTCCAGCACTTCAACCTGTGGTCGCACATGACCGCGCTGGAAAACATCATGGAAGCGCCCGTTCACGTGCTGGGCGTGTCCAAGGCCGAAGCCCGCGAGAAAGCCGAGCACTACCTGAACAAGGTCGGCGTGGCCCATCGTAAAGACGCGTTCCCGGGGCACATGTCCGGTGGCGAGCAGCAGCGTGTGGCAATTGCCCGTGCGTTGGCGATGGAACCGGAAGTGATGCTGTTCGACGAACCGACTTCGGCCCTCGACCCGGAACTGGTCGGCGACGTGCTGAAAGTCATGCAGGCCCTCGCTCAGGAAGGCCGGACCATGGTGGTGGTGACCCACGAAATGGGCTTCGCCCGTGAAGTGTCGAACCAGTTGGTGTTCCTGCACAAAGGCGTCGTGGAAGAAAGCGGCAACCCGCGTGAAGTGCTGGTCAATCCGCAGTCGGAACGTTTGCAACAATTCCTCTCGGGCAGCCTCAAGTAATCGCTCCCGTTATGCACCAAATTAGGTCATGCTGCGCAGCGCGCCAGATGGTCTAATTTGGTTGCAGCCGATTTCGGTTTTTCCCTCTGTTTACGTTTCGGATCGCCCGCCATGACTGCCCATCGAATTGGTTTCCTGATTTGGCCCAGCACTAAAGCTCTGACTTTGGCGCTGGCAGAGGAGGCCTTGCGTGTTGCCCAGCGTGTGCATCCGGACGTGGTTTACGAATTGTCGTTCCTGCAAGCCGAGCCACCGCTTGAAGGCGAATGGCAACTGCCCGGCGAACCCTGGGCCGGCAAGCTCGAAAACTTCCAGAAACTGTTCCTGCTCGCCGATGAGCCACCGATTATCCTGGCGCCGGCACTCAGCAGCGCGCTTAAACAACTGGTGCGCGCCGGTTGTGTGATCGGCGGTCTGTCGGCCGGTGTGTATCCGTTGGCGCAACTCGGTCTGCTCGACGGTTATCGCGCTGCTGTGCACTGGCGTTGGCAGGACGATTTCGCCGAACGCTTCCCGAAAGTCATCGCCACCAGCCATCTGTTCGATTGGGATCGCGATCGCCTGACAGCGTGCGGCGGCATGTCGGTACTCGATTTGTTGCTGGCGGTACTGGCCCGTGATCACGGTGCTGAACTGGCCGGCGCGGTTTCCGAAGAACTGGTGGTCGAGCGCATCCGTGAAGGTGGCGAGCGTCAGCGCATTCCATTGCAGAACCGTCTCGGCTCCAGCCATCCGAAGCTCACCCAGGCGGTGCTGCTGATGGAAGCCAACATCGAAGAGCCGCTGACTACCGATGAAATCGCCCAGCACGTGTGCGTGTCCCGTCGCCAGCTGGAGCGGATCTTCAAGCAATACCTCAACCGCGTGCCGAGCCAGTACTACCTGGAACTGCGCCTGAACAAGGCCCGGCAGATGTTGATGCAGACCAGCAAGTCGATCATTCAGATCGGCCTGTCCTGCGGTTTCTCCTCGGGGCCGCATTTCTCCAGCGCCTATCGCAACTTCTTCGGCGCTACGCCACGGGAAGACCGCAACCAGCGGCGCAGCAGCAGTCCGTTCGAGCTGTCGTCGGTGCCGCCAGAGCGCGGTTGATCCGCTGCCAACGACGTCATGGCTTTGGCTGCCATGGCGCTGTCTCGGTCAGTCTTCGATTTCCAGATCAGGCCTCATTTCCGGCAGTCTCGGCGTACCGTCGATGCCGGCAACGTTCAGGTTGTTACCCGTTTCCAGGTAGTAAGCCCGTACCCGGGCCAGGCTTTGGGGTGACAGTGGATTGTTGTGCAGGTCATAGCGGTCACCGACTGTCGCGGGCACATCCATAATTTCTTCCGGTATGTCAGTGATCGCATTGCCGGACAGGTCAAGCTCGTTCCAGTGCAGGTTTTCCAGCGTCCCTTTTGGTATCTCGGTGATCCCGGTATCGCTCAAATCCAGATCGGTCAGGGAGTGCAGGTTGCTGACGTCCGGCGTCAGCCCCAGCGGGTTGTCGCGCAGATTGAGCACTTCGAGGTTGTCCATTCCCGCCAGTGCCGCGACTGACTCGGGCGTCAGGCTGATCTCGCAGTCCGGCAGGCTCAGCGCCGTCAGTCGGTTCATGGTGAAAATATCCTTGGGAATATCGCCCAGATTGCATTCGCGAATGGCCAGGCTGTCGAGGCCGGGAAAGGCTTCGAGGAAGCGACCGAGGCGTGATGAGTGGCCGTCACCCACCAGAAACAGGTCCGGCACGTAGGGGAATGGGGCGCCCAGTGTTGGCAGTTCGCCGATGAAACTCACGGTATGGCTGAACCCGTAACTGTCGAGACTTGAATCCTCGATCGGGATCTTGCGCCAGCAGGTCAGCAGCGCTTCGGCGAACTGTGAGCGCAGTTGCTCCTGTCGCAATCGTGCGGTTTCCGACAGTGGCTGGCCGTTGAGCGGATTCGCCGGAATGTCGTCGCTCCAATGGGCGAGGCTGCGGGTGAGATCACTCAGCGCCGTTTCCCGACGTGCCACTTCCTGGCGACCGTCGGCCAACGTTCCGCTCAGGCGATAGAAGAAGGTGCTGGCCTGATCGTTGTCCATCGCGGGGTACAGCGTTTGCACCCGTGCGCGATCCGCCTCATCGGCAAGTACACCGAGATCACCGCCGGTGCGCCTGAAGTAGTCTTTGACCCGTTCACGAGTCGCAGGGGTCAGGGGGTTGTTGCCGAAGTCGTAGCCATTGCCGATTTCCGCCGGCAAGTTGAAAACTTCGTCTGGAATCTCACTGATGCGATTGTTGTTGAGGATGACGATTTCCAGCTCCGGATGATTGATCATCCCGATGGGTACCTCGGCAATCGCGGTACCGGCCAGATCGAGAAAATCCAGTGCCGGCAGGGAACGGATGTCCGGAGCCAACCCCAGCGGATTGTTGTACAGATCGAGTTTCTTCAAGCGCGTCAACGAAGCAAGAGTGGCGCGACCTTTGGTATCCAGCACCACCGCGCAGTTGCTCAGTACGAGACTTTCCAGGGCAGGCATGCGCCGGAATGAATCCGGCATTTGTTGCAAGCCCAGGTCGCGCAGTTCCAGGGTTTTCAGCCCTGTGAAAGCGCCGAAGAATCCGTCGCCGGCACGCAGTTGGGCATTGCCGGTGATCGACAGCGTAGTGACATGGCTGAAGTCTGCGCTCAGTGCCGGAAGTTCGCCGATGAAGGGGAGATTGAGAACCAGCCTGTCCGGTCGCACCTCGGGTTGGGCTGTTGAGCGGGCGCGCCAGAACGCTTGCAGATCCCGGCGATACTGATCGCGGCCGGAGCGCTCAACGACGTTGTCCTCGGCTGTGAGCAGTGCGCCAGTTGACGGATGTTGATCGGGCGTCTCCTCGACCCAGCGGTAAAGCGTCGCCTCCAGCTGTTGCCATTCCGTTTCCCACTGACCGATTCGAAGGCGGCCGTGATCGATCGTCCCCGGCAGCAGATACAACAATCGACTGGCTTGATCGGTATCCAGCGCGGGAAACAGCGCGAGCACGCGCTCGATATCAGCCTGCGGCATCGATACCCCGAAGTTTTGCCGGTTGCGCTGGTAGCTTGCCTTGATACGTTCGCGCGTGGCGGGGGACAACGGGTTTTCGCCAAGGATGAATTGGTTGGGCGAAAGCACGGGAAGGTCGAACAGGCTGTCGGGCAGTTCGCTGATCCGGTTGTGATCGAAGTTGGCCATGATCAGTGTCGGGTGTTCGACCAGGCCTTCCGGCAGGTGGGTGATTCCGGTGTCGATCAGGCGCACATGGGTCAACGCCGGCAATCCCTTCAACTCCGGTGTAGCGCCCAACGGGTTATGGCTCAGGTTGAGGAACTGTAATCGGGTCAGCGATGACAGGCGAGCCTGGGTTTCATCCGTCATGACCAGCTCGCAATACTCCAGCACCAGCCGTTCCAGCGAAGGCATGCGCTCGCAAGCCTCTGGCAGGTGCTCCAGTTTGAACTCGTGCAGTTCCAGATGACGCACGCCGGTAAAGGATGAAAGGAAGGCATCGGCGCCGCTCAGGGTAGGGTTGCCGTCGAGGGTCAGTTCGGCGATATGACTGAAGTCTGCCGACAACACGGGCAACTCGCCGACAAAGGGCAGATCCGTGATCAGCACATTGCCTCGTTCTGTGGGTTTCTCGGTAAACCGGAAGCGCCACAGTTCTTCGATCCGCTGAGCGAACAGTCGTCTGTTCGCCTGCATCACGAAGATCTGCCGTGGATTGAGTAACTGCCCCGTGGTCGGGTGAATGCTCGGCCCTGCCGCAGCCCATTGCGCAAGGTCGGCGTTCAGTTGACGGATTTCTGCCTGCCAGTGCCGCAGTTGGCTTCGGCTATTCTCCAGTGAGCCCGGCAAGCTGTAGAACACATCGCTGGCGTCCTGCACGTCGAGGTCGGGAAACAGCTGCTGGGTGGTTTCGATATCGGCCGCGTCGGCGAGGACGGCGAAATCCTGGCCGGTTTCACGGCAGTACTGTTTGATCCTTTCTCGAGTGGCGAGGGTCAGCGGGTTGTTCGACAGGTCGTAGCCATCACCGGCCTGGGCCGATAGCTCAAAAAGAGCCTCGGGCAATTCGGTGATCTGGTTTTCACTGAGGATCGCGGTCTTGAGGGTTGGGTGATCGATCAGACCGGGCGGGATTTCCAGCAGGCCCGTACGCGACAGGTCAAGGTAGGACAGCGTGTTCAGGGTTTGCAGGTCGGGCACCAGATCCAGCAGATTGCGTGGCAGTTCCAGTGACTCGAGTTTCGACATGGCAGCAAGCGCCGTCAGCGACTCGGCGTTGAATCTCACCCCGCAGTTGTCCAATACCAGTACTTCCAGCATTGGCAGTCCGGTGAGGGTTTGGGTCAATTGATCAAGCTCGCCATTGCGTAAAAACAAGCGCTTGAGTCGGGGGAAGCTTCTGAGGAATGGCGCGTTGCCGCGCAGGCCTTTGTTGCCGTTGAGGGTCAGCGCGGTGATGTGGTTGAAGTCAGCGCTCATTTCCGGCAGGTCGCCGATGAACGTGGCCTCGGCAGTGAAGATATCGGCCCTTGCGTGCGGGTGGATTCTCGAGCGGTGACGCCAAAGCTGTTGCAATTTGCCGGCGAAAGTCTCGCGTGCGTCTTGCTCGGTGAAGCGCTCGTTGGCCTCCAGTGTTGTGCCGCTGTCCGGGTCGCGGTCTGGAATGTCTCGGGCCCAGCGAGTCAGATCATTGCTCAGCGTAGTTATCTCGGTTTCCCACGCCGTCAATTGCAAGCGGCCCTGAACCAGTGAGCCGGGCAAGCGATAAATCAGGCTGCTGGCCTGGCCTTCGTCGACGTCCGGAAACAGTGCTCGGGTACGGACGATATCGGCCTGTTCGGCGCGAACGCCGAAATTGACGCCCGTGCGAGTGAAATAGGTTTTCACACGCTCGCGCGCGGCGGCGGAGAGCGGGTTGCCGGAAAAATCGTATCCGGCTCCGGCAGTGGGTGAGAACTCGAACAGCGCTGCGGGCAGCGTGGTGATCTGGTTGTCGGTCAGCCAGGCGCTCCTGATCTGCGGGTGATCGATCAAGCTGACGGGCACTTCGGCAATTCCGGTGCGCGACAGGTTGAGGTAGGTCAGCGAAGGCATGAAGGTCACGTCGAAGCTCGGTCCCAGCGGGTTGTCCTTCAGATCCAGCTCCACCAGTTCGTTGAGTGATGTCAGCAGCGCCTGGTTTTCCGGGGTCAGGGTGATTCCACATTTACGCAGCCGCAATTGGCGCAGAGCGGGCATGACCGAGATGCCTTGCGGCAGGTTGTGCAGGTCAAAGTTCTGCAGGTCGAGACGGGCCAATCGAGGGAAGCGACCTATGAAAGTCTCGATGCCTGCGGATGTTCCGCTGCCGCTCAATTCCAGGCTGATGACATGGCTGAAGTCAGCCGTCAGCACCGGCAGATCGCCCAGCAGCGGTTCGATAAAACGCATGCGGTAGCCAAAGCGTTCCGGGGTTTCCCGGCGCCAGCAACTGAGCAGGGTTCGGGCAAAAACCTGTCGATCGCGAGCCGCCGCTGCTCGTCGTGCCAGGGAAAGTGGCAGACCGGTTGCTGGATCGATCCGCACTTCCCTGAACCGCCATTGATCAAGGCTGTTTTCAAGGTTCGAATATTCGAGTCGAAGACGCGACAGCTCGGCAATCGGATTCTCCAGATGGCTTTGCAGGTGTTGCACCATTGCCCGTTGACCGTCCTGGGTGATGCCGGGAAAAACATCGCGCACCCGCGTTTCCAGGGTTGGGGGTGCCTCGTCGGCCGACACATTACGTGCGTAACCGTCTGTACCCAGCAGACGCAAGGTATCGACGCCAGATGCCGGCACAGATGCGTCCATCGATGTCAGACGCAGGTTGGCGCGGGGCAGGGGATTGTCGCGAATGAGCTGGCGGAGTTTTTGGCTTTCACCGATTTGCAGATTCAATGCCTGGCGCTGGGCATCGGGCAAGGCTTGCAGCACGCTGGTGTAGAAATCCGTCGGGCCGTGCAGTTCCAGTCCGGCCTGGTCGAACGGTTGCCAGGTGCCATCGGCCCGGCGCACCAGAACTTTCTCGATGGCCGCACCCACAGGACCGGTGGTGTCGAGCCTGTTCCCTGCAAACGACTGGTTTCGGACTTCGAGACTCACCGCGTCTGACCAACCCGGTAGCAGCGGCAGACTGTGCAGTGCCAGGGTTTCGGAATCCGGGTTGTGCACCGAATCGATTTCCAGTCCTTCATAGGCACGGGTGATCCGCAATTCGTGCAGGGCGTTTTCAGAGAGTCGCTGCTGACGCTCTGGAAACGCGCCTTCGCCCAGTTGCAGCAGCTCGGTGCCGGTGGCGGTGTGAATGAGTTCTTCGGTTATCCTGACAGGCAGTTGCGGTACGTGCCGGGCCACTTGTTTCACCAGCGGGGTATCGTGATGCTGGAGTGATTGATAGCGTTGTTCGAACAGAGCAGGGCGCTGCTGTTCTGCGATCTGCGCGAGCCGGATCCTGAGTTGACGACTGCGTACCTCGAGGGCGATTTTCTGCCCGAACTCTTCATTGAGCAGGGCGTGGACTTCGGCTTCGCCGAGGGTTTGCAGCAAAGTCTTGAGCAGGTCGCTGTCGATAAGCCGGTCGGCGTGAATGTCTGTCAGCGGGAGCTGCGCATTGTCGGAGGACTGCCAGACCGTTTCGCCCAGGGCATTGATCAGGCGCAGCCGTTTGGTGTCCGGCCACAAGCCCTGCTCGTTGAGCAATTGAAGCTGGATCAACGGATCGGCCTTGCGATAAATCGCTGGATCGTCGCTGGTCAGTTGCTCGATGAACGTCTGCAGATCCTGATCGATCCTGAAGCGCTCGATGGTGTCGGCCAGCAACGGTGGCACGCGCTCCTGATTCACGTGCATCTTGCGCAGGCCGCCTTCGGTGTAGCCGCTGACTTGAAGTATTCGCTCGCGCCGGGCCGGTGTGAACGGCTCCATGCGCGGGCCGATACGTCGCAGCACGGTAGCGCTGTCCCACTGCAGCGGGTTTTCCAGTTCGGTATGAAACGCCCCTTCGCCGTTATGCCGCACGATCGGTTCATAGGCATCGGTGCGCGCCGGGTGTTCGATCCGCAACTTGCCGGGTGTCTCGTGATCGTTGACGACGAAGTGCGCCTGCTCCAGCGGGAGCAGTTTTTTACCCTGATGCCAGTGCAAGCCTTGCGCGTCGGGTGTGGAGCCAGCCGCAGGCACGATGTCACGGGCGTAGCTTTGCAGATCCGGCTTCCAGTACAGGGTTTTGCCGTTGCGCAGCTTCACCGGCTGGAAGCGATCCATGAACGCCACCACCTCGGCCGGCAACACCTTGGGCAATTCGGCCATGGCGATACTGGTACCGATCCCGAAAGCGCCGAGCTGGATTAGCGATTCGAGTGCTGCGAAGAAATGTTCGCAGGCTTCGGTCGTTTGAGCTTCAGTCCAGTCGATGACCGATTCAAAGACCTCATCGAGCAGTTGGTAAGCGATGTACGCCATCATCATTTCGCCCAGAAACGGTACGAACGGCAAAACGACGAACGCGGCGATTTTCAGGATCGACGCTGCGACACTGACAAATGAATCCCAGCGCCTCCAGCGTGCATTGCGATCGACCATTGCGGTTGGAACTGCAATCACCGCCCCATCGTTGAGGATCTTGTTCAGCTTGCCCTGATAAAGATGTTCCCAAAGATCGCCGACGATGGGCGTGACAGCGAGTTGCAGGTCAGGCTTTTCGATGGGCGTCTCGCGCCAGGACGGCAATTGACTGCCGACCTGGGGCGGGTGCCATTTCACTTCGCTCAGGCGTTGCTTGAGCTGGCCGAAAAATTGTCCACGCTGCTCGTGAGCGATGAAGCGGCTGAAGAATCGTTGATAGTCGGCCCCGCGCAATTGCCGGATCAGTTCTTTTGCGAGGTCTGCGGTGGAACGGTATTCCTTGATCGAATGCTCCGGGTCATCCGGTAAGTAAGCCACCACACTGACTGCGGTTTTCGTGCGTTCGAGGTCTGGCGCAAATATCACGATCCCGGTCAGGGCGACCGACATCATCGTCAGGTCGTGGCACCGCATTGGCTGGCCGTTCATCAATACGGTGGTTGCGCCATCCAGCAGGCTTTCAATCGACAGCAGATTCGCTTCACTGATATCGCCCTTCATCCGGGCCATCTTCAGTGCGACTCGCAGTGCGGTTTTTTGCGTCGCGTTGACTTTGTGTCTCAGCACAGCAGCCGCCACCGGATTGGAGATCGCGAGGTTTTCCTCGAGATAGATTTTGTAGCGGGCGCCGATATCCAGCTCCCGGCACAGGCGGGTAAAGGCCTGGATACCGGGTTTCGCATTGAGCGGCGCCAGCGTTTCGAATTGCCCCGTCGCCGACGGGCGGGTGATGAACGAGGAGCCGCTGGCATACGCCCCGGCTTCTGTTTCGCTAACCTCGAAGTTATGCAGCGCCGCCTCCAGCAGAGACACCGTCCACGTCCGGGTGCCGGTGGTCATGCCAGCCGCTGTGACGGGGATATACAACTGCAAAAAGGTTTCCCTGACATTCACGTCCAGGTCGAAGCGCGACTTCAGCGCCTCGGTCAGCAGAGGCTCGGCGAAGGTGCTGGCGTTTTGCACGCGGTCGAGCATTTGATCGACAGCATTTTGTGCCGTCATGTGCTGGGTGATGGCGTTTCTGAGGGCGTCGTGCTGCGGTCGCGGGGCTGACTTGAGCGAGTCGGTGAGGGTGCGACGGCTGTTCTTCAATGCAGAGCGCCGGGCGGGTGAGGCCTTGCCCAGCCATTCGGGGATCGCTTTGGCCAGCGGTTCATAGTGAGAAGCGGGGTTGAGCGATTGCCCGGTGGTGGAAGACATCGTTGGCGTCCTTGAGCGTCGATAAGGAGCTCAAGCAGAGCAAAATGCGGTCGCCGCCAAGTGGTACATATGTACGACAGGCATCGCCTTCGTAATTGATAAGCTCGCAGGAGTGCTGCAATGGCCGGCGGCAGTTTAAACTGCGCCTTTGCGACGCTATATGTCGCATTGCCGTAAACCCGGGAAAATCCGGGGTTTGCGCTATAAGAAGTTGTCGCTTGGCGGCAAGGCCGGGCTGAAAACTGTCCTTACAATCCCCCCCATCGCTCGCCAGTTTCAGGCGGGTGGCCCTCATCAGGAGACTCCGATGTCCGTTGAGCACGCTGCGGTACAACGCGCCGATTTCGACCAGGTTATGGTTCCCAACTACGCGCCTGCCGCTTTCATTCCGGTGCGTGGCGCCGGTTCCCGCGTCTGGGACCAGGCCGGCCGCGAGCTGATCGACTTCGCCGGCGGCATCGCCGTCAACGTATTGGGCCATGCGCATCCGGCGCTGGTCGGTGCCTTGACCGAGCAAGCCAACAAGCTGTGGCACGTGTCCAACGTGTTCACCAACGAACCGGCCCTGCGCCTGGCGCACAAGCTGATCGACGCCACCTTTGCCGAGCGCGTGTTCTTCTGCAACTCCGGCGCTGAAGCCAACGAGGCTGCTTTCAAGCTGGCCCGTCGCGTTGCGTTCGATCGTTTTGGCACCGAGAAGTACGAAATCATCGCTGCGCTCAACAGCTTCCACGGCCGTACTCTGTTCACCGTGAACGTCGGTGGCCAGTCGAAGTACTCCGACGGTTTCGGCCCGAAAATCACCGGCATCACCCACGTGCCGTACAACGATCTGGCGGCACTGAAAGCCGCTGTTTCGGACAAGACCTGCGCGGTCGTTCTGGAACCGATCCAGGGCGAGGGCGGCGTACTGCCGGCCGAGCGGGCTTACCTGCAAGGCGCCCGTGAACTGTGCGACGCGAACAACGCGCTGCTGGTGTTCGACGAAGTGCAGACCGGCATGGGCCGCACCGGCAACCTGTTCGCCTACCAGCATTACGGTGTGGTTCCGGACATTCTGACCAGCGCCAAGAGCCTGGGCGGCGGTTTCCCGATCGCGGCGATGCTGACCACCGAAGCTCTGGCCAAGCACCTGGTCGTCGGCACGCACGGCACCACTTATGGCGGCAACCCGCTGGCGTGCGCCGTGGCCGAAGCGGTGATCGACGTGATCAACACCCCTGAGGTGCTGAACGGCGTCAACGCCAAGCACGACAAGTTCAAGACCCGCCTGCAACAGATCGGCGAGAAGTACGGCCTGTTCACCCAGGTGCGTGGCCTCGGTCTGCTGATCGGTTGCGTGCTGAGCGATGCCTGGAAAGGCAAGGCCAAGGACATCTTCAACGCCGCTGAAAAAGAAGGCCTGATGATTCTGCAGGCCGGCCCGGACGTGATCCGTTTCGCCCCGAGCCTGGTGGTTGAAGACGCGGATATCGACGCCGGTCTGGATCGCTTCGAACGTGCTGCAGCGAAACTGACCCAAGCCTGATTCATGCAAGACCGCCCGGCGCCTGTCGTTATCGGCAGGCGCCGGGACAATTTTCCTGTGCCGGGCCTGCCCGGCATTTTTTTCCCGAGTCGGCGCTTTCGCCGACCTGAAGTAGAGAAAGGAGTGACACCATGCTGGTGATGCGCCCCGCGCAAATGGCTGATCTGGGCGAGGTACAGCGTCTGGCTGCGGACAGCCCGATTGGTGTCACTTCCTTGCCGGATGACGTGGAACGCCTGAGCGACAAGATCGCCGCGAGCGAAGCCTCGTTTGCCGCCGAAGTGAGCTTCAACGGTGAAGAGAGTTACTTTTTCGTCCTTGAAGACACCGCCACCGGCAAACTGGTGGGCTGTTCGGCGATCGTCGCTTCGGCCGGTTATTCCGAGCCGTTCTACAGCTTTCGCAACGAGACCTTCGTGCATGCCTCCCGCGAGCTGAAGATCCACAACAAGATCCACGTGCTCTCGCAATGCCACGACCTGACCGGCAACAGTCTGCTGACCAGTTTCTACGTGCAGCGCGAGCTGGTGGGTTCGCCGTTCTCGGAACTCAACTCCCGTGGCCGTCTGCTGTTCGTCGCCAGCCACCCGGAGCGGTTCGCCGATTCGGTGGTGACCGAGATCGTCGGTTACAGCGACGAGAACGGCGACTCGCCATTCTGGGACGCCATCGGTCGCAACTTCTTCGACTTGAACTACGCCGAGGCCGAGCGTCTGTGTGGCCTGAAAAGCCGCACGTTCCTCGCCGAACTGATGCCGCATTACCCGATCTACGTGCCGCTGCTGCCGGACTCCGCTCAGGAAGCGATGGGCCAGGTTCACCCGCGTGCGCAGATCACCTTCGACATCCTGATGCGCGAAGGCTTCGAGACCGATCACTACATCGACATTTTCGACGGTGGCCCGACCCTGCATGCGCGTGTCTCGGGGATCCGTTCGATCGCCCAGAGCCGTGTGGTGCCGGTGAAGATCGGTGAGCCGGTCAAAGGTGCCGGGCGCCAGTATCTGGTGGCCAATGCCCAGTTGCAGGATTACCGCGCGGTATTGCTGGAACTGGATTACGCGCCGGGCAAACCGGTGACCCTGGATCTGGAAGCGGCCGAAGCCCTGGGCGTCGGTGAAGGTGCCAGCGTGCGCCTGGTGGCGGTTTAACGCCTTAGCGAGTTTCACGGGTGGCCACGGCGGCCCGTTTGAGGAGATAGCATGATTGTTCGTCCCGTACGCAGCAGCGATTTGTCCGCTCTGATCGACCTGGCCCGCAGCACCGGCACCGGCCTGACCACGTTGCCGGCCAACGAAGAGCGCCTGACCCACCGGGTCGGCTGGGCCGAGAAGACCTTTCGCGGTGAAGCCGGCCGTGGCGACGCGGACTACCTGTTCGTGCTCGAAGACGACAACGGTCGCGTGGTGGGGATTTCCGCCATCGCCGGCGCCGTCGGTCTGCGCGAGCCTTGGTACAACTTCCGCGTCGGTCTGACCGTCAGCGCCTCGCAGGAGCTGAACATCTATCGCGAGATCCCGACGCTGTTCCTGGCCAACGATCTGACCGGCAACTCCGAACTGTGCTCGCTGTTCCTGCACGCCGACTACCGCACCGGCCTCAACGGTCGCATGCTGTCCAAGGCGCGGATGCTGTTCATCGCCGAATTCCCGCAGCTGTTCGGCAACAAGATCATTGCCGAGATGCGCGGTGTGTCGGATGAAGCCGGTCGTTCGCCGTTCTGGGAAAGCCTGGGCCGTCACTTCTTCAAAATGGAATTCAGCCAGGCCGATTACCTGACCGGCGTCGGCAACAAGGCGTTCATCGCCGAACTGATGCCGAAATTCCCGCTGTACACCTGCTTCCTGTCGCCGGACGCGCGCAACGTCATCGGCCAGGTGCACCCGGACACCGAGCCGGCGCTGGCGATGCTCAAGAGCGAAGGCTTCAGCTATCAGGGCTATGTCGACATCTTCGATGCCGGCCCTGCCATCGAGTGCGAGACCAGCAAGATCCGCGCAGTGCGTGACAGCGAGGCGCTGGTGCTGGCCATCGGCACGCCGGGCGAAGACGCCACGCCGTTCATCATCCATAACCGCAAACGCGAAGACTGCCGCATCACGGCTGCGCCGGCCCGTCTGGCCGCCGGCACCCTGGTGGTCGATCCGCTGACCGCCAAACGTCTTCAACTCAACGCTGGCGATCAGGTTCGCGCCGTGGCGTTGTCCGCTGCCCGGGAGTCGAAATAATGAATTCGCTATACATCGCAGGTGAGTGGCTGGCCGGTCAGGGCGAGGCCTTTCAATCGCTGAACCCGGTGACCCAGCAAGTGCTGTGGTCGGGGGAGGGCGCCACTGCCGCTCAGGTCGAGTCCGCCGTGCAGGCTGCGCGTCAGGCGTTCCCGGGCTGGGCCCGTCGTACCCTGGAAGAGCGCATCAGCGTGCTCGAGGCTTTCGCCGCCGCGCTGAAAAACCACGCCGACGAGCTGGCCCGCACCATCGGTGAGGAAACCGGCAAACCGCTGTGGGAAGCTGCGACCGAAGTCACCAGCATGGTCAACAAGATCGCGATCTCGGTGCAAAGCTACCGCGAACGTACTGGCGAGAAGAGCGGCCCATTGGGCGACGCCACCGCCGTGTTGCGCCACAAGCCCCACGGCGTGGTAGCGGTGTTCGGCCCTTACAACTTCCCTGGGCATTTGCCGAACGGCCACATCGTGCCGGCGCTGCTGGCCGGTAACAGCGTGCTGTTCAAGCCAAGCGAGCTGACGCCGAAAGTCGCCGAGCTGACGGTCAAGTGCTGGATCGAAGCCGGTCTGCCGGCCGGCGTGCTGAACCTGCTGCAAGGCGCCCGTGAAACCGGGATCGCTCTGGCGGCGAATCCGGGCATCGACGGTCTGTTCTTCACCGGTTCGAGTCGTACCGGCAATCACCTGCACCAGCAGTTCGCCGGTCGTCCGGACAAGATCCTCGCGCTGGAAATGGGCGGCAACAACCCGCTGGTGGTCGATCAGGTCGCTGACCTCGATGCGGCGGTATACACGATCATTCAATCGGCGTTCATTTCCGCCGGTCAGCGTTGCACCTGCGCCCGTCGTCTGCTGGTGCCGCAAGGCGCGTGGGGCGACAGCCTGCTCAAGCGTCTGGTAGACGTCAGCTCGACCATCGAGGTCGGCGCGTTCGATCAGCAACCGGCGCCGTTCATGGGCTCGGTGGTTTCCCTAGGCGCAGCGAAAGCGTTGATGGATGCCCAGGCACATCTGCTGGCTAACGGTGCAGTGTCGTTGCTGGCCATGACTCAGCCACAGGCGCAGTCGGCGCTGCTGACCCCGGGCATCGTTGATGTGACGGCGGTTGCCGATCGCTCCGATGAAGAACTGTTCGGCCCGTTGCTGCAAGTGATCCGCTACGCCGATTTCGCGGCAGCGATCGCCGAAGCCAACGACACTGCTTTCGGCCTGGCCGCTGGCCTGCTGTCGGATTCCGAAGAGCGCTACCAGCAGTTCTGGCTGGAAAGCCGTGCCGGTATCGTCAACTGGAACAAACAGCTGACGGGGGCTGCGAGCAGCGCGCCGTTCGGCGGTGTCGGCGCTTCGGGCAACCACCGCGCCAGCGCTTACTACGCGGCGGATTACTGCGCGTACCCGGTGGCTTCGCTGGAAACCCCGAGCCTGGTGATGCCGGCGGCCCTGACGCCTGGCGTGAAGATGGCGTGAGGCGCGTCACGCCTCGATTGCACTCGATTGTTATTTGATGCCTATAAAAACAGATTCTCGTGGAGCCTCGCTGATGAAATCCTATGAAGTCAATTTTGACGGTCTAGTGGGGCCGACCCATAACTACGGTGGTCTGTCCTACGGCAACGTTGCGTCCCAGAGCAACAGCCAGCAGTCCTCGAACCCGAAGGAAGCGGCGCTGCAAGGCCTGGCGAAAATGAAAGCGCTGATGGAAATGGGCTTTCAGCAGGGCGTTCTCGCACCGCAGGAGCGTCCGGACGTGGCCGCTTTGCGCCGTCTGGGTTTCAGCGGCACCGACGCCCAGGTCATCGAGCGCGCCGCGAAAGACGCGATGCCGCTGCTGGTCGCCAGTTGCTCGGCGTCGAGCATGTGGGTGGCCAACGCCGCCACGGTCAGCCCGAGTGCCGACACCGCTGACGGTCGCGTGCATTTCACCGCCGCCAACCTGAACTGCAAATATCACCGCAGTATCGAGCACCCGACCACCAGCCGCGTGCTCGGTGCGATGTTCGCTGACCAGCAACACTTTGCTCACCACGCCGCATTGCCGGCGGTGGCGCAGTTCGGCGACGAAGGCGCGGCCAACCACACGCGTTTCTGCCGTGAGTATGGCGAGGCGGGCGTCGAGTTCTTCGTGTTCGGTCGCAGTGCGTTCGACACCCGTTACCCGGCGCCGCAAAAGTACCCGGCGCGCCAGACCCTCGAAGCCTCGCAAGCCGTTGCCCGTCTGCACGGCCTGCGTGACGAAGGCGTGGTCTACGCGCAGCAGAATCCGGCGGTGATCGATCAAGGCGTGTTCCACAACGACGTGATCGCGGTAGGCAACGGTGAGGTGCTGTTCTATCACGAGGACGCGTTCCTCGACACCGAGCAGATGCTGGCCGAGTTGCAAACCAAACTGGCCAAGGTCGGCGGCAAGTTCCAGTCGGTCTGCGTGCCACGCTCGGCGGTCACCGTGGACGACGCGGTGCGTTCCTACCTGTTCAACAGCCAGTTGCTGTCGCGCCCTGATGGTTCGATGCTGCTGATCGTGCCGGAAGAGTGCCGTGGCAACGAGCGCGTGTGGAATTACCTGCAAGGCCTGACCAGCTCCGGCGGCCTGATCCGTGAAGTGAAGGTTTTCGACCTCAAGCAAAGCATGCAGAACGGCGGTGGCCCGGCGTGCCTGCGACTGCGCGTCGCGCTCAACGAAACCGAGCTGGCGGCCGTCAACCCAGGGGTTATCATGACCGCCCCGTTGTACGGTTCGTTGACCGCATGGGTTGAAAAGCACTACCGCGACCGCCTGAGCGAAAGCGATCTGGCGGACCCGCAATTGCTGCTTGAATGCCGGACGGCACTGGATGAACTGACGCAAATCCTTAAACTGGGCGCGGTTTATCCATTCCAGATCAATTGATGGCCGGGGCGCCGCCTGAACGCGGCGCGCGGCTTGTCACCCCAACAGAGCGTAAAAAAGACATGAGCGATTCCCTGCGGCTGATCCTTGAAGACACCGACGGCAAGCAACTGGAAACTTCCTGCACCCGCGTCGCGGTCATGTGGCAAGGCAAAGAGCTGTGGATCCAGCAGGACGGCCGCGGCCAACTGTTGATCGGCGTGGACGTCGAAGAAGGCGATGCTGAATACGCCAACCTGCTGCTGCGCCCATTGGCGACTAATCTGGTAAGTCTGCAGCTGGAAATGGAACCGGCCGACGTCGGCGACGACGAAGACCACGTGCACGGCCCGGATTGCAACCACGACCACTAAGGAAACCGCTCTATGCTCGCCCTCGGCAAACTGCTTGAACTGACCCTCGCCGGCCGCGAACCGGCGGAGAAGACTCAACTGACTGTCGAAGGCGTGCGCATGCGCTGGTTGAGCGAGGGTGCGCTGGAAGTCCGGCCACCCGAAGCACGCGACAATGGCCTGGATCTACTGCTGTCGGCAGGCATCCATGGCAACGAAACGGCGCCGATCGAATTGCTCGACCGGTTGCTGCATGACATCGCCCGCGGCGACTTGAAGCCGCGCGCACGCATTCTGTTCCTGTTCGGCAACCCGGAAGCGATTCGCAAGGGCGAGCGTTTCATCGAGCAGGACGTCAATCGGCTGTTCAACGGCCGTCATGAACAAAGCAGCGGTTCCGAAGCCCTGCGCGCCTGCGAGCTGGAGCGCCTGGCGGCGAGCTTCTTCAGCGTGCCGGATCGTCAGCGTCTGCACTACGACTTGCACACGGCGATTCGCGGTTCGAAGATCGAGCAGTTCGCTCTGTATCCGTGGAAGGAAGGTCGCCAGCATTCCCGTCTTGAACTGTCCCGTCTGCGTGCGGCCGGCATGGAGGCGGTGCTGTTGCAGAACAAGCCGTCGATCGTGTTCAGTTCCTACACCTACGACAAGCTCGGTGCCGAGTCCTTCACCCTGGAACTGGGCAAGGCGCGGCCGTTCGGGCAGAACGCCGGGGTCAATGTGTCGCTGCTGGAAACCCGTCTGAAGCAGATCATCGAAGGCACCGAGCCGGAGATGGCCGAGCAGGGGCTGGACGGTCTGCAACTGTTCAGCGTGGCCCGGGAAATCATCAAGCACAGCGATGCGTTCCGTCTGAACCTGCCGGCGGACATCGAAAACTTTTCGGAACTGGATGTGGGTTATGTGCTGGCCGAAGACCTGGCCAATACCCGCTGGATCATCGAGGAGCAGGGAGCGCGGATCATCTTCCCCAATCCCAAGGTCAAGAACGGCCTGCGGGCGGGCATTTTGATTGTGCCGACCACTGACGAGCAGTTGGCCTGACACTGAATCTCCCCCGCGCAGCGCACGGGGGAGATCGTTATTGCATCAGACCGCTACGGCGCGCGGCTCGGTGCGGCGCAACGCACGCACTTTCTGCAGCGTATCCGCGCAAGTCTTCGCCGCTTCCTGACCCTTGTGCACGAAATGCTCGAAGAAGAACTTCTGGTGTTCTTCGCCGGCATGGAAGTGGTGCGGGGTCAGCGATACCGAGAACACCGGCACTTCGGTTTCCATCTGAACCTGCATCAGGCCGCTGACCACCGACTGGGCGACGAATTCGTGACGGTAGATCCCGCCGTCCACCACCAGGGCGGCCGCGACGATACCGGCATAACGGCCGGTCTTGGCCAGCAGCTTGGCGTGCAGAGGCATTTCAAAGGCGCCGCCGACTTCGAAGAAATCGATGTCCGATTCCTGATAGCCCTGGGCGATCATTTCGGCGAGGAAGCCTTTACGGCTCTGGTCGACGATTTCCTTGTGCCAGCAGGCCTGGATGAACGCGACGCGCTCGCCGTGCGTGTGTTTGCTTTTGCTGTCGATAGCGGTGGGTTGCATGTTCTGACTCCTGTTTGTGTGAAAAACAGGGCGTTATGAATCGAAAGGGATTCAAGGGTACGCACGCTCGCGCGAACACGGCGGACGGCCCTTTGGCGTCAATCCCGTTCTCTCTTCATCCGGACTATGACCGTCGGCCCCGGAATCACACCGGGTCTGCTGACCTTGCCGCCGCTCACGGCTTTTGCCGTGCCCGTCACCAAGCGCTCGCGGGCTATGCGCATTGCGCGCAATTACCGCCGGTGGGGAATTGCACCCCGCCCTGAGAACGTTTCGCCACCCTTTTTCGGGCGGCGCAGCGTTTTTAACACAGATCGGCGGGCTGTGCATTGCGCCTTTGTGATGATTGCCATCGGATTTTTCGAAGCGTGGAAACGACTTTTCCTTGCGCGAGGGTTGATTAATCCGCGCCATGCCCGCAGTAATTCCTCTACGAAAAGGGATTTCCCCTGCTGACTAGAGGCCAGGTTCATGAGTGTTATCGATCTTCGCAGCGACACCGTCACCCAACCGACTCCCGCCATGCTCGACGCGATGACCGCTGCGGCCACCGGTGACGATGTGTATGGCGAAGATCCGACGGTCAATCGTCTGGAAGCCGAACTGGCAAAACGGCTGGGTTTTGCTGCAGCGCTGTTCGTCCCGACCGGCACCATGAGCAACCTCTTGGGGCTGATGGCGCATTGCGAACGCGGTGACGAGTACATCGTTGGTCAGCAGGCGCACACCTACAAGTACGAGGGTGGTGGCGCAGCGGTACTCGGTTCGATCCAGCCGCAGCCGCTGGAAGTGCAGGCCGATGGCTCGCTGGACCTGGATCAGGTGGCGGCGGCGATCAAGCCTGACGACTTTCATTTCGCCCGCACCCGTCTGCTGGCGCTGGAAAACACCATGCAAGGCAAAGTGCTGCCGCTGGAGTATCTGGCCCGGGCTCGCCAGTTCACTCAGGACAACGGACTGGCCCTGCATCTAGACGGCGCGCGGCTGTACAACGCGGCGGTCAAGCTTGGGGTCGATGCCCGGGAAATCACGCAACATTTCGATTCGGTGTCGGTGTGCCTGTCCAAAGGCCTCGGCGCACCGGTCGGCTCGGTGCTGTGCGGTTCGGTCGAGTTGATCGGCAAGGCGCGGCGCCTGCGCAAGATGGTCGGCGGCGGCATGCGCCAGGCCGGCTTGCTGGCGGCGGCGGGGTTGTATGCATTGGATCACCACGTCGAGCGTCTGGCGGATGACCATGCCAACGCGCAATTTCTGGCCGAAGGCCTGCGTGCGGCCGGTTTCACCGTCGAGCCGGTGCAGACCAACATGGTTTACGTGCAGATGGGCGACCGTGCCGAGGCGATCAAGGCGTTTGCCGCCGAGCGCGGGATCAAATTGAGCGCTGCCGCCCGTCTGCGGATGGTCACGCACATGGACGTCAATCGTTCGCAAATCGAGCAAGTGATCGCGACATTCGTCGAGTTTTCGCGCAAGTGACAGCGTTAGCCCCTCAATTGACCGTTTCTATCGTATAAACACGCTGTACCCCGCGCGCAGGGCCGATATAATGCGGCCCTTTGCCGTCGTTTCGTCTGTTGACGTTTCGTACAGGCCTTTGGCCGCAGCCTCCGTGGAAGAACCTAATGAAAAGCGCAGAAATCCGTGAAGCCTTCCTTCGCTTCTTCGAAGAGCAAGGCCACACCCGTGTAGCCTCCAGCTCTTTGATTCCGGGCAACGACCCAACCCTGCTGTTCACCAACGCGGGGATGAACCAGTTCAAGGACTGCTTCCTGGGCCAGGAAAAGCGCGCGTACACCCGTGCGACCAGCAGCCAGAAATGCGTGCGTGCCGGTGGCAAGAACAGCGACCTGGAAAACGTCGGTTATACCGCCCGTCACCACACCTTCTTCGAAATGCTGGGTAACTTCAGCTTCGGTGACTATTTCAAGCACGACGCGATTACCTTCGCCTGGACGTTCCTGACCGGTGTCCTGAAACTGCCGAAGGAAAAGCTCTGGGTCACCGTCTACGCCTCCGACGACGAAGCGTATGACATCTGGACCCAACAAGTCGGTGTGCCGGTCGAGCGCATGATCCGCATCGGCGACAACAAAGGCGCGCCTTACGCGTCCGACAACTTCTGGACCATGGGTGATACCGGCCCGTGCGGCCCATGCACCGAGATTTTCTACGATCACGGCGACCACATCTGGGGCGGCCCTCCGGGCTCGCCGGAAGAAGACGGTGACCGCTACATCGAGATCTGGAACAACGTGTTCATGCAGTTCAACCGCACCGCCGACGGCGTGTTGCATCCGTTGCCAGCGCCGTCGGTGGATACCGGCATGGGCCTGGAGCGGATCAGTGCGGTGATGCAGCACGTCAATTCCAACTACGAAATCGACCTGTTCAAGAACCTGCTGAGCGCATCGGCCGAAGCAATCGGCTGCGAAAATGGCGATCAGTCGTCGCTCAAGGTTGTTTCGGACCACATCCGTTCGTGCGGTTTCCTGATCGCCGACGGCGTGCTGCCGTCCAACGAAGGCCGTGGCTACGTGCTGCGCCGGATCATCCGTCGTGCCTGCCGTCACGGTAACAAGCTGGGCGCCACCGGCAGCTTCTTCTACAAGATCGTTGCAGCGCTGGTCGCCGAAATGGGCGAAGCGTTCCCGGAACTGAAGAAGCAGCAATCCAACATCGAACGCGTGCTCAAGGCCGAAGAAGAGCAGTTCTCGAAGACTCTGGATCACGGCTTGAAGATCCTCGAGCAGGATCTGCTGGAGCTCAAAGGCACCGTGGTGCCGGGTGACGTGGTGTTCAAACTCTACGACACCTACGGTTTCCCGATGGACCTGACTGCGGATATCGCTCGCGAGCGCAGCCTGACCATCGACGAAGTCGGTTTCGAACGCGAGATGGAAGCCCAGCGTGTTCGTGCACGTTCGGCCAGTTCGTTCGGTCTGGACTACAACACGCTGGTCAAGGTCGATGTGGCCACCGAGTTCACCGGTTACACCGACACCAGCGGTTCGGCGAAAATTGTCGCTATCTATAAAGATGGCCAGTCGGTCGACGTCTTGAATGAAGGCGAAGAGGCGGTGATCGTTCTGAATCAGACGCCGTTCTACGCTGAGTCCGGCGGCCAGGTGGGCGACTGCGGTTATCTGCAGGCCGGCAACAGCCGCTTCGATGTGCGCGACACCACCAAGACCGGCGGCGCGTTCCTGCACCACGGCGTGCTGGCGTCCGGCAGCCTGCTCATCGGCGCACCAGTGGAAACCCACGTGGATGCCGAAGTGCGTCATGCGACTTCGTTGAACCATTCGGCCACCCACTTGCTGCACGCTGCATTGCGTCAGGTGCTGGGTGAGCATGTTCAACAGAAAGGTTCGTTGGTTGATAGCCAGCGCCTGCGTTTCGACTTCAGCCACTTTGAAGCGATCAAGCCTGAGCAAATCAAAGCGCTGGAAGACATCGTCAACGCCGAGATCCGCAAGAACTCCGCTGTTGAAACCGAAGAAACCGACATCGAAACCGCCAAGCAGAAAGGCGCGATGGCGCTGTTCGGCGAGAAGTACGGCGACAACGTGCGCGTGCTGAGCATGGGCGGTGATTTCTCCGTCGAGCTGTGCGGCGGTATCCACGCCAACCGTACCGGCGACATCGGCCTGCTGAAAATCATCAGCGAAGGCGGTGTGGCATCGGGTGTGCGTCGTATCGAAGCGGTCACCGGCGCTGCGGCGCTGGCTTACTTGAACGCTGCTGAAGAACAACTCAAGGAAGCGGCCAGCCTGGTCAAGGGCAGCCGCGACAACCTGATCGACAAGCTGTCGGCTGTGCTGGAGCGCAACCGTGCGCTTGAAAAGCAGCTCGAGCAGTTGCAGGCCAAGGCCGCTGCTGCCGCAGGCGACGATCTGTCGGCCTCGGCCGTGGACGTCAAGGGCGTGAAGGTCCTGGCCGTGCGTCTGGATGGTCAGGACGGCAAGGCGCTGCTGGCGCTGGTCGATCAGCTGAAAAACAAACTCGGTCGCGCAGTGATCCTGCTCGGCAGTGTCCATGAGGAAAAGGTCGTACTGGTCGCTGGCGTGACCAAGGACCTGACTGGCCAACTCAAAGCCGGTGATTTGATGAAACAGGCTGCTGCGGCAGTGGGCGGGAAGGGCGGTGGTCGTCCGGACATGGCGCAGGGCGGC
The DNA here is from genome assembly GCF_058789255.1 of Pseudomonas sp. FW215-R2. Taxonomy (NCBI): domain Bacteria; kingdom Pseudomonadati; phylum Pseudomonadota; class Gammaproteobacteria; order Pseudomonadales; family Pseudomonadaceae; genus Pseudomonas; species Pseudomonas sp. FW215-R2. The sequence goes on along the minus strand of NZ_JBYTBO010000011.1, from coordinate 140,916 downwards.
GGTATCGACGCCGGCGCACTGGATGGCGCACTGGCGCTGACCGTTCCATTCGTCGAGCAGGGTTTATAAGACGGCCCGTCGGGCCCGCAGTCTAGTGGCGGGCCCGGCGGCTGTTTGAGTGATTATTGGGCGCCCTTCATGGGCAGAGGCGGCTTTGAAATGGCTTTGATCGTACAGAAATTTGGAGGCACCTCGGTCGGCACTGTCGAGAGAATCGAGCAGGTCGCCGACAAGGTTAAGAAATTCCGCGATGCCGGCGATGACCTGGTGGTTGTGCTGTCTGCAATGAGCGGCGAAACCAACCGTCTGATCGATCTGGCCAAGCAAATCAGTGGCGAAGATCAACCGGTTCCGCGTGAACTGGACGTGATCGTTTCCACCGGTGAGCAGGTGACGATTGCCCTGTTGGCCATGGCGCTGATCAAGCGCGGTGTGCCAGCGGTGTCGTACACCGGTAATCAGGTGCGGATCCTGACGGACAGTGCGCACAATAAAGCGCGTATCTTGCAGATTGATGACCAGAAGATTCGCGGCGACCTGAAGGCCGGCCGCGTGGTTGTGGTCGCCGGTTTCCAGGGCGTCGACGAGCACGGCAACATCACGACCCTGGGTCGTGGTGGTTCCGACACCACCGGCGTGGCGCTGGCCGCTGCGTTGAAGGCTGACGAATGCCAGATCTACACCGACGTCGATGGTGTCTACACCACTGACCCGCGTGTGGTATCGGTCGCTCAGCGTCTGGACAAGATCACCTTCGAAGAGATGCTGGAAATGGCCAGCCTCGGTTCCAAGGTGCTGCAGATCCGCGCGGTGGAGTTCGCCGGCAAGTACAACGTTCCGCTGCGCGTACTGCACAGCTTCAAGGAGGGTCCGGGCACCCTCATTACTATTGATGAAGAGGAAACCATGGAACAGCCGATCATTTCCGGCATCGCTTTCAACCGCGATGAAGCCAAGCTGACCATCCGTGGTGTGCCAGACACCCCGGGCGTGGCGTTCAAGATTCTCGGCCCGATCAGTGCCGCGAATATCGAAGTCGACATGATCGTGCAGAACGTCGCGCACGATAACACCACCGACTTCACCTTCACCGTGCACCGCAATGACTACCAGGCCGCACAGACCGTGCTGGAAAACACCGCTCGCGAGATCGGTGCCCGTGAAGTCGTCGGCGACACCAAGATTGCCAAGGTCTCGATCGTCGGCGTCGGCATGCGTTCCCACGCAGGTGTGGCCAGCCGCATGTTCGAATCCCTGGCGAAGGAAAGCATCAACATCCAGATGATCTCGACTTCGGAAATCAAGGTTTCCGTGGTGATTGAAGAGAAGTACCTGGAACTGGCCGTGCGCGCCCTGCACACGGCTTTCGAACTGGACGCTCCGGCCCGTCAGGGCGAGTAATCCTGGTCAATGAAGGGCGCGGTCTGACCGCGCCCTTTATTTTTTGAATGGCGCGAGCCCTGAACTGTTCTTTTGCTCGCGCTGGTCAATACTCAGGCATGTAGGGCTACGATCGCTCCGGTTGTAGGTCGGGTGCCTTTTTTTTGCAGACTGTTGTCCCTGAAATGATTCGCGTGAGGAGAAAGGTATGCTGATTCTGACTCGTCGGTGCGCAGAAAGCCTGATTATCGGTGATGGCGAAATCACCGTGACCGTGCTCGGCGTCAAAGGAAATCAAGTGCGTATCGGCGTCAACGCCCCGAAAGAGGTCGCCGTGCACCGTGAGGAAATCTACCTGCGTATAAAGAAAGAGAAGGACGAAGAACCAAGTCATTAATTTTTATTGATTTTTATGTTTGCAAACGGGGAAAAGGTTGGTTAAGATACGCCCCGTGTTGCGGAGAGCTGGCCGAGTGGCCGAAGGCGCTCCCCTGCTAAGGGAGTACACCTCACAAGGGTGTCGGGGGTTCGAATCCCCCGTTCTCCGCCATTATTTGCTTAGTACGTTGTAATCTGGCTTTTTCTGTAAGTTGTTGAAATTTATAGAAAAAGTGGTTGGAATAGAGATTAAACGGGCTATAATGCGGCGCAACAAATG
>NZ_JBYTBO010000011.1:0-138778 GCF_058789255.1 Pseudomonas sp. FW215-R2 | reverse complement strand
CACTCGTAGCTCAGCTGGATAGAGTACTCGGCTACGAACCGAGCGGTCACAGGTTCGAATCCTGTCGAGTGCACCATTTAAGAGTTAGTTGCAGCAATGTAAGTAACTTGGTTTCAGCCAGTTGTGGTCTGGTCTAAAAACACAAAATGCACTCGTAGCTCAGCTGGATAGAGTACTCGGCTACGAACCGAGCGGTCACAGGTTCGAATCCTGTCGAGTGCACCATATACCAGAAAGCCCGCGTTTAACGCGGGCTTTTTGCTATCCGGGATTTGGCTTTTCCCGTCACGCATCCTTTCTCATCAAAATCGACTTGAGCACTGCGACCTCGCTTGAGGTCGTAACGATAGCTCGTTGCCGAATTGCGAATGCTGACCTTGTCGGGTTTGCCCAGGGCGCTTTCAACGTCCTGTTGGCTCATGCCGGCGATGATTCGTTGATTGATGATTGCTTCGCGCTTCTGTCGCGCGTCGATCAGATCTCCGCATTTGTCCTGAGTGCGCCCTACGACGGCCATTTCGCGTTTTCTTATATTCATACCGGATATTTCTTCGTGCCGGGCTTCGGGCATCAGTGCCACCGTGGAGCCAGGCGAATAGGGGCGTACTTCCTGAAGTGAAAGATGCTCATCGTTCGCGCAGCTCAGTGTCGTGAAGGTGAGGCTGCCGTCAGGGGCTTCGCAGCGGTGAAGTGTCGTTGCGTTCCCTGTGGGTGGGAGGCAGAGCAGGGTGGTCAGCATGAATCGGGATGTTTTCGATGGCATTCGGCGTCCTCCATGACGTTCCTCCTCAAGCGTAGCCGGCAGTTTTTTCACCGTCGGTGTGTTTTCTTTTCAGGATGAGTCGTCGCAGTCTGAAGAGTCAGGACAGCGCTCAGGTTTGTCTCGCAAGCGCTTGTTTCAGCCTAGATTTTTAACGTTTAAAACCGTCAGGCGGTGTATCATTGCGCCCGTCAGCCCCGCCGGGGCTTATGGAAAACCTCCATGGACTTACCCAGTAGTTACTCAGTACCCCGTTTTACCAATCATGAATTGACTGATTGATCCTTCCGGCGTGCCCCGCTGCTGGGAGTGGAGTTCGCCTATGTCCGAAATCGAAGTAAAGAAAACACAGGAAAGCCTGCAGGATCGCCTGGCTCAGGTCGTTGAGCTGCTGCAGCGCCAACGGGTCGTCGAAGACCTGACTCACCGCCAGGAAGGCGCACATCATGACCGGGTCGAGAACCTGGTCCACCGGCAAAATCTCGTCGAGCTGCAACGCAAGCTCGATGATCTGCACTCCGCCGACGTTGCCTACATTCTTGAAGCCCTGCCGCTGGACGATCGTCTGACGCTCTGGCAGTTGGTCAAGGCTGATCGCGACGGCGACATTCTTCTCGAAGTATCCGACTCCGTCCGTGAAACGCTGATCGCCGACATGGACGATCACGAGCTCCTGGCTGCCGCCAAGGACATGGATGCCGACGAACTTGCTGACCTGGCCTCCGAGCTGCCGCGAGACGTCGTCCATGAGCTGATGGAGACCCTGGATCAGCAACAACGCGAGCGTGTGCGTTCGGCCCTTTCCTATGACGAGGAGCAGGTCGGTGCGCTGATGGACTTCGAGATGGTGACCATCCGTGAGGATGTCAGTCTCGAAGTGGTTCTGCGTTACCTGCGCCGCCTCAAAGAGCTGCCGGGCCATACCGACAAACTGTTCGTGGTCGATTACGACGGCGTGCTCAAGGGCGTGCTGCCGATCAAGCGTTTGCTGGTCAATGACCCGGAGAAACAGGTTTCCGAAGTGATGGCCAGCGATCCGGTGAGTTTCCACCCGGACGAAGACGCCTATGACGCTGCTCAGGCGTTCGAACGTTACGACTTGATCTCGGCCCCGGTGGTCGACAAGAACGGCAAGCTGATCGGCCGTCTGACCATCGACGAAATGGTCGACCTGATTCGTGAGGAGAGTGAAAGCGAAGTCCTCAACATGGCGGGTCTGCGTGAAGAGGAAGACATTTTCGCGTCGGTCTGGAAATCCCTGCGCAACCGTTGGGCGTGGCTGGCGATCAACCTGATCACGGCATTCGTCGCGTCGCGGGTGATCGGTCTGTTCGAGGGCTCGATCGAGAAGCTGGTGGCATTGGCGGCCCTGATGCCGATTGTGGCGGGCATTGGCGGCAACTCCGGCAACCAGACGATCACCATGATCGTTCGCGCCATGGCACTCGATCAGGTCAGCACCGGCAACACTTCGCGCCTGATGCGCAAGGAGCTCGCCGTGGCGTTGATCAACGGCCTGGTCTGGGGCGGCGTGATCGGTGTGGTGGCTTACTTGCTGTATGGCAGCTGGTCGCTGGGCGTCGTGATGACGGCTGCCATGACGCTGAATCTGCTGCTGGCGGCGCTGATGGGGGTGTTGATCCCGATGACCCTGGCCAAGATGGGCCGCGATCCGGCGATGGGGGCCAGCGTGATGATCACGGCCATGACCGACAGTGGTGGCTTCTTCATCTTCCTGGGGTTGGCGACGATTTTCCTGCTCTGATTGCTCGCATCGAAACAGCCCGCCGATTGGCGGGTTTTTTTTCGTCCTTGAAAAACCTGAATAGCGGGCAAAAAAAAGCCAGCATTCATGCTGGCTTGAGATGTTCGGTTTGACTCAGGATGCGTCTGCGGCCATTTCGGCGTCGTGGGCGATCAGAGAAACCAGCGCGTTCTGCTGGCGATGGGAGAGTTGACGGAAGCGTTGCAACAACTCGCGTTCGTGCAGCGAAAGCTCCGGGCTGTCGAGGCGCATGCTCAGCTCTTCGCCCAGTGCACCTTCCTGAATAAGACTCTGCTCAAGGCGCGCAATGATCTCGGAGTTCATGCTGCGATGATGATTGCGAGCCACCTCGGCAATGCGTTCACGCATTCCGTCTGGCAGACGTACGACGAACTTGTCAGCCGTACGGCTGGAATAAATTGCCTGTTTCAATGGGCGCATATATTTAACCGGTTAGTTCAGGGGAGCGGTTCTCGGGATTGGCCGCAGGATGAGTCGTAGGACAAGCATCCGCGCCAAATGGTTCAACCTGAATTGTTAAGAGGCTCGCATCATGCCTCAAAATTGCCAGATCATTGGCGTCAATTCTGTGACAAATATTGATCCGGGTAAAGGCGTAATGCCAGCACCAATTATCAGAAATGCGGACTGGTTTGAAAAGAATGCGTCGGCCCGTATCGCTGACCGCGTCCTGAAGCGCACGAACAGATGCCCGAAGACGTCAGACCGTGCATGCTATGCGGCTAGAATCCTTGTTCCTTACCTTGTACAGGATAGTGGCAAATGGCCGATTTACTAGGGGCAAATGCCCGCCGGAGGGCGTTTTCAGGATGGATGGCAGGCTGATTTATCTCATGGGGCCATCCGGTTCCGGCAAGGACAGTCTGATCGAGGCTGCGCGTGAGCCATTACGTGCGTTGAACTGCGAAGTGATGCGTCGGGTGATCACGCGTTCGGCTGAATCGGTGGGCGAGGATGCGATCGGTGTGACGCCGCAAGAGTTCGAACAGCGTCAGCGCGCCGGAAATTTTTCTCTCGCGTGGCAAGCCAACGGCCTCTCTTACGGAATTCCGGTGGAAATGGACCAGTGGTTGAAAGCCGGGAAGCATGTGCTGGTCAACGGCTCTCGGGCGAACCTTCGACAAGCGCTGGAAGGCTACCCGGCATTGGTGCCAGTGTTGCTGACAGTTCGCGATGATGTGTTGCGTGAGCGCTTGCTCAGGCGTGGCCGGGAGACGCTTGAACAGATTGATGCCAGGCTCGCTCGCAATGCGCTGTTCAAGGAAAGGCGTTCAACTGACATGACTGTGCATCTGATCGACAACTCGGGCGACCTGGCCGATGCCGTTGGTCATCTGCTGGATCTGGTCAGGCTCAACGCAGTACCGGATCAAACTTGATCTTGCGCCCGGCAACCACGGCCAGCGCAAACAGCACAGCGAAAACGCCGCAGCCAATCAGGGGCAAAGAGATTTCCGTCTCTTCGAACAGCGAGAAATGCAAAACACCGTTCAAGAAAGCGAGGATCAACAACCCCAGGGCGGATTTGGACATGCTGTACTCCGAAAATGATTCAAAACACCAGGCGTTCGGACATCGGTGTCGTCTGTGCCTGATCTGACTCGCTGACATCTTGCGCAATAACGCCGCGCTGATCGCTCAGCACCGCCCACTGTGGCGCCTTCTGCACTTGCAGGTAGTGCGGCATGCGCTGTGCCACTGCCTCAGTGTGCTGGGGAGCGAATTGAAACCCCACCAGAACCGTCAGGGCGATTGCGTTGGCGAGCAAGAGGACGCGGTTCATGAGGCGGTTCTCCAGTTGTTCTTTTATAAGAATGACTGAAGCAGTCGTCGTGCCACTAGTCTAACCGCTGCCAAGTCCTTTAAAAACAAGCATTTAGCAGGGTTTTTAGCAGGGCGTGGATTGCATTCTGCAATGATGGCTTTTTGGAGGGGTGCAAATTGCACGATAAAACGTCCGACTGCATTGCAGGGCGCCTGCCTACACTTAAAAAGCCCTGCGGACGACATGACAAATCAGGGCCTGGCCGTTAACATGCACGCCGTCTGTTGCACCGACAGTCCTGTGTCTCAGTAGCTCAATTGGATAGAGCATCCCCCTCCTAAGGGGAAGGTTGGCAGTTCGAACCTGCCCTGGGACACCACATATTCAAAAGCCCCGCGCAGAGTGATCTGGCGGGGCTTTTTTGTGGCTCTCGGCGGCGCAGAATCAACTGCTAGAAAAGCTCGGCTCCGCGAGTACTGATCTCGGAACTGACCTGCGTCACATGCCGACGTCCTTTGACCGAGTAACTCTGCTCCGGATCCGTCGACCCAGGCTTGCGCAACATCAACTTTGCATACAGCCCGTCTTTATCGCCGTAACGCCCATACCAATTGATCAATCTTGCGATGTAGCACTCTTTGCCGATGATCACCGGCATATCGGTCACAGGTTCGTCTACGTAGTAGCCGGCACCATAGCTGTAGTAGGTATCGTCGCCTTCTCCCGATGCAGGAATGGGGCAGAGAGGGCCTTTATGCTCGCTCGGCTGCTGTGGTTTGCCAGCGTTCGATTTGGTCAACGCTTGGCTGAGCGTCTTTTGCAAACCTGGTTGAAGCTTGTAGGCGGTATTGTCGTTCTCGCGGTTTTGGTTGCGGGGCACGGTGAGTTGGTAGTCGTACCGAACCGTAATTGTTGGTATCTGACGATTGATCTTCAGGGGATTGATCAAGTACAGCTCATCAACACCGTATGAGCCATCGCGGAAGGCGAGATAGGTTCTCCCGTGAGACTTGATCCAGCTTGCCCATTGTTCGGCTCCGCGTTCACTAACGGAAAACAACGAGCTGCCAGCGCCTGATTCAGGATCATAAGGCGTCAATCGGCGAGTAAACCGCTCTCCATCACGGCGAAAGGTTTCATAGAACGTGAACAGGCCGGTGCCGCCGGTGTAGGTTGCAATGAGTAAGTCGCGTTGACCGTCACCGTCCAGATCCACAAGTGTGTAACTGGCCCGACCTTGCTCTGCATCTGCTTCGAGTCCTGATGCGGTCAGCGCCTTCCATTCATCCTGTGTGACACCCTTGGGAATGGTTTTGGGAAACAGTGTGTGATCCTCGGACGGGTCATCATTTGGATCGCCATCGAATGAGGTTTGACCCTTGCTGATCGTGAGAGAACCCAGCGCCCGTTCCAGGGCGAACTCCGGTTTGACCTTGGTCGCGGCGCGAATGCGTTGTTGCAGATCTTGCATGACCTGTTTGTCGGTGTCGTCAGGTTGATAGGCGACGGCGTCGATCCACTGCGCATGCAATCCTTCTATGCGATGTGAATAGCTCCGATTCAGGCAATCCACATCTTCGCCGCACGCTTCCCTTGTCTTCAGCCACTCGCGCTGGGCAGTCTTGATCCCGGCCTGTCCCGGCGCAATAGCCCTGATTAACCGCCCATAAATCGAGGCCATCTGCGCATCCAGCTCATACAGAGGCTTGTTCGCACAAATGGTGGTTTCCACAACACTCACAGCCTTTGTGCAGTCCATTCCGCTCGCCTGTGCCTGCTGGAAAAACAGCAGCGCACAGGCCGACACGATGTAGCGTCCTTTGATGTACACGATGAAAACCTTGAAGTAGGAGGGTGGGAGCAGGCGCGCAGGGTAATCGCTGTACAACGAATCTTGAAGCCCCGCTTCAAGAGAACCGTTGATCCGGCCGATAACCCATTCGGTGACTTCAGAGTCGCACGAAATCGCTTGATAGCATTTGGCCGGCAGCTATCATCTGCGCGCCTGAAATTTGCCCTCGGTCCATCCTCTTCAATTGCCTGGAAATCCTCGATGCTGTCGTATCACCAAAAGAGTTTTCTGATCGTCGATGATTTCTCGGATTTCCGCAGTTCCGTACGCTCGATGTTGCGCGAGCTGGGCGTCAAGGACGTGGACACCGCCGACACCGGTGAGCAGGCGCTGAAAATGTGCGCGCAGAAGTCCTATCACTTCATCCTCCAGGACTTCCACCTCGGTGACGGCAAGAAAAACGGTCAGCAGGTGCTGGAAGACCTGATGGTGGACAAGCTGATCAGTCACGAAGCGGTGTTTGTGATGGTCACCGCCGAGACCAGTCAGGCGATGGTGCTCAGTGCCCTGGAGCACGAGCCGGATGCGTACCTGACCAAGCCGTTCAACCGCATCGGCCTGGCCCAGCGCCTGGAACGTCTGGAGCAGCGCAAGACCCTGCTCAAGCCGATTCTGCAAGCCCTCGACCGTGGCAAACCGGTCGAAGTGCTCAACGCCTGTATCGCCCTGTGCAAACAGGACATCCGCTATTCGCCGCTGTGCCTGCGTTACCGCGCCGATGCCTTGCGCGACATGAATCAGAACGAAGCACTCGAGCGGCTGTATGACAGCATCATCGCCGACCGACCGCTGCCATGGGCATTTGCCGGTCTGGGCAAGTTGCTGTTCAAGCGCGGTCAGATTGCCCAGGCCAAAGGCGTGTATGAAAAAGCCCTTAAGGTATTCCCGATGATGCCGGCGCTGTACGACGGCATGGCGGATGTCCTGGTGGCTGAAGGCGACACCAAGGGCGCGCAACAGGTGCTGGAAGAGGCGATCCGTCTGTCGCCGCTGGCGGTACGTCGCCAGGCACTGCTCGGCAAACTGGCGATGGCCAACGAGGATTTCGACACGGCGTCGCGGGCCTACCGTCAGGCCGTGTCCCAAGGCGCGCAGTCGCGCTTCAAGGACCCGGAGAGCAATCTGGGCCTGGCCCATGCGCTGATCAGCAAGGGCAGCGAGAAAGGCCTCGATACCCGCACGCGACTGGAGATCAACACCACCCTCAGTGCCGTGGCCAAGGAAAACCCGACCGACCCCGGCCTGCAGATTCGTGCGCGTCTGATGAAGGCCACCAGTCTGCTGCTCAACGACGCCGAGACCGCCGAGAAACTCACCGAGCAAGCGCTGATGCGTCTCGACGGCATGGAGCAGTTCATGAGCCCCGAAGCCGCGCTGCTGGTCGCCAAGCAATTGCAGATGCTCGGCCAGGCCGAGGCGGGCACGTCGATGCTCAAGAGCTGTGCGGAAATCTACGGCGATGACCCGACGGTGATGAAAGACATCGCCAAGCTCACCGACGACCCGACTATTCTCAGCTCCAGCAATGCCGCCGCCGACCTCAACCGTCAGGGCGTGCGCGTGTACAAGACCGGCAACCTGGTGGAGGCCCGCGAGGTGTTCCGCAAGGCGCTGAAGATGCAACCGAAGAACATCAGTATTGCGCTGAACATGGCGCAGTCGCTGCTGCACGGCACCGACACCAGTGTGCCGTCGGCGGAGCTGGAAGAATGTCGGGCCTGCCTGAAACTGGTGGGCATGATGCCCGACACCGACGCGCGTTATTCGCGTTATCAGAAGCTGAAAAGCAAGGCGTTTGGCGAATGAACCAAGACGAGCAGGCACTGGATTTTTCCACGGTGATTGCCTCCACCGTGCACGACATGAAGAACTCTCTGGCCATGCTGATGCAGGCTCACAGTCAATGGCTGGCGCGTCTGCCCGAGGCCCAGCGAAAGGTGCCGGAGCAGGGCGTGATCGACTTCGAGTTCGCTCACCTCAACGGCATGCTGGTGCAGTTGCTCGGGCTGTACAAGCTCGGGGTCAACCAGATGCCGTTGCAGCCGGCCTATCACGAGCTGGACGATTTCATCGAGGCGCAACTGGCGGCACATCAGGAGGTTTTCGCCAGTCGCGGGATCATTGCCACTTATGAAGTCGACCCGCTCAGTCCTCTGGGTTTCTTCGACCGGGAACTGATCGCCTCGGTGCTCGGCAACTGCATCAACAACGCGATCCGTTACGCCCGTGAATCGCTGCTGATCACTGTCAGCGACGAGGCCGGGCAGCTGGTTCTGAGCATCAATGACGATGGCCCCGGTTACCCGGTCGAGATGCTCGAGCGCCAGGCCGATTATGTGCAGGGCATCAATCACAGCAGCGGCAGTACCGGCCTCGGTCTGTACTTCGCCGGACGCATCGCGGCGCTGCATCAGCGCAACGGTGTCGGCGGCCGGACCGAGATCCGCAATGGCGGGCCACTGGGTGGCGGTGTGTTCAGTATTTACCTGCCCTGAATCACGGATTCATCGACTCGAAGTCTTTTTGTTGGCCGCTGCTTGATATTCCGAACAGCTGAAGCCTATTTTGTCCGGGTCGCCGTTCGCGGCTCGCACAATAACAAGGATTGCGTCATGACAACCGATGGCCAGCGTTCACTCGCGCAGCGATTGACGGGCATTGATGAGATTGAATGTGTCACGCCGGATTTGAACGGCGTACCACGAGGCAAGGTAATGACCGCCGAGGGTTTCCTCGAAGGGCGGCGTTTGCAGATGGCCCGGGGGGTGCTGCTGCAATGCATCATGGGGGGCTATCCCGCTGCGCGGTTCTACGGCAGCGATGATGGCGACCTGGCGCTGGTGGCCGACCCTGCGCAAATCCATCCTCTACCGTGGAGCCAGGAGCCGCGCGCGCTGGCCATCTGTGATGCCGACGAACTGACCGGCGAAAGCTCCAACCTGTCGACCCGTGGCCAGCTCAAGAAAGTCATTGCTCGCTACGCAGCTCTCGGCCTGGCGCCGGTGGTGGCGACTGAACTCGAATTCTTTGTGTTCGCTCCGAACACTGACCCGACCCAACCGTTCCAGCCGCCAGTCGGTCTCGACGGTCGTCGCGAGGACGGTCACTCGGCCTTCAGCGTCAGTTCCAACAACGGTCTGCGGCCGTTCTTCAGTGAAGTCTACAAATGCATGGCGGCCCTGGGCCTGCCGCGCGATACCTTCATGCACGAAATGGGCGTCAGCCAGTTCGAGATCAACCTGTTGCACGGTGATCCGCTGTTGCTGGCCGACCAGACCTTCCTGTTCAAACACCTGCTCAAGGAAGTCGCGCTCAAGCATGGCCTGACCGTGGTCTGCATGGCCAAGCCGCTGGCGCACACGCCGGGCAGTTCGATGCACATTCACCAGAGCATCGTCGAGATCGGTAGCGGCAAGAATGTGTTCAGCGATGAAAACGGTCAGCCGACCGCGATGTTCCGCCACTTCATCGGCGGGCAGCAGGCGGGCATGGCCGACTTCACTGCGCTGTTTGCACCGAACGTCAATTCCTACCAGCGTCTGTGCCATCCGTTTGCGTCGCCGAACAATGCTTGCTGGTCTCACGACAACCGCGCTGCGGGCTTGCGGATTCCGGCCAGTTCGCCGGTCGCCCGTCGGGTCGAGAACCGTTTGCCGGGCGCCGATGCCAACCCTTACCTGGCGATTGCCGCGAGCCTGGCGGCCGGTCTGCACGGTATCGAACATGAGCTGGAGCCGAGCGCGCCGATCCAGGGTGAATTCGAAGTGCCGGACAATCTTTCGCTGCCGTGCACGATGCACGCTGCACTTGAGCGTCTGAAACGCAGCCAGTTGGCCAAGGAACTGTTCGGCAAGGAGTTCATCGAAGGCTACATCGCTTCGAAAACCATGGAGTTGACCAGTTTCTTTGATGAAATCACTCCCTGGGAACGGCGTGTTCTAGCTGCCCAGGCCTGACGAACTGTCGCCATCGGGCTATCGTTTGATAGCCCGATACTCACCGCAAGGAGCCGCTCGGAACGCCGATGCGCCAAATCTGGAAATCCTTTCGAGCGCTGTATTTCGCCTCGCTGATGATGTTGATCGGCTCGGGCCTTCTTTCTACTTATCTGGCTTTGCGTCTGGCGGCCGACCATGTCGACGGACTGTGGGTCGGTGCGTTGATGGCGGCCAACTATTTCGGTCTGGTGCTGGGCGGCAAGATCGGTCACCGGTTGATTGCCCGGGTCGGGCATATCCGTGCTTACTCGGCGTGTGCCGGGATCGTCGGCGCGGCGGTGCTCGGTCATGGTCTGGTGGACTGGTTGCCGGCCTGGCTGGTGCTGCGGACCATCGTCGGCCTCGGCATGATGTGCCAGTACATGGTGATCGAGAGCTGGCTGAACGAACAGGCTGACGCCAACCAGCGCGGCGTGGTGTTCAGCGGCTACATGATCGCCTCGTACCTGGGGCTGGTACTCGGTCAGCTGATTCTGGTCATGCACCCGGGGCTGGGCCTGGAACTGCTGATGCTGGTCGCCCTGTGTTTTGCCCTGTGTCTGGTGCCGGTGGCATTGACCCGACGGATTCACCCGGCGCCGTTGCATCCGGCACCGATGGAGCCTCGCTTCTTCATCAAGCGCGTACCGCAGTCGTTGAGTACGGTACTCGGTGCCGGTTTGATCATCGGTTCGTTCTACGGTCTGGCGCCGCTCTATGCCTCGCAGCAGGGGTTGTCCACCGAGCAGGTCGGTCTGTTCATGGGTACCTGCATTTTCGCCGGGTTGTTGGTGCAGTGGCCGTTGGGTTGGCTCTCGGACCGCTATGACCGGGCCTTGCTGATCCGTTGCTTTGCCGGGTTTCTGGCCGTAGCCGCGTTGCCGCTGGCGATCCTGCCGCAGGTGCCTCTGGAGGTCTTGTTCGGCGTCGGTTTCCTGTGCTCGCTGGTGCAGTTCTGCCTGTACCCGCTGGCCGTGGCGTTCTCCAACGACCATGTCGAAGGGGATCGGCGGGTCTCGCTGACGGCGATGTTATTGGTGACCTACGGGGTCGGCGCCAGCATCGGGCCGTTGTTGGCCGGTGTGTTGATGAAAATGTTCGGTAGCCAGAGCCTGTATGCGTTCTTCAGCTTCTTCGCGCTGGTGCTGGTGTGGCGCATCCGGCCGAAAGCCGTGACCAATCTGCACCAGGTCGACGACGCACCGCTGCATCACGTGGCGATGCCGGACAGCATGTCCAGTTCGCCGCTGGTGGCCGCGCTCGACCCGCGGGTCGATGAGCAAGTGGTGCAGGAGCAGATGCAGAATAACGCCGCGCCTGAACCGGCACCTGAGTCTGCACCTGAATCTGAGTCACCTGTGGAGCCTGAGGCCGGCAACGACAATCCTGCGCCGGACATCAGCGGCGCCAGGCCTTGATTCTGAAAAAACACCAGGCATAAAAAAACGGGCAGTCACCGCAAGGGACTGCCCGTTTTTCATGGTGCGTACGAATCAGAGATCGTCTTTGTCGAAACGCCGTGCTTCACGTTGCAGCTGATAGACGAAACGCTCGACGTTACGCGCCGCCGGGCCGCTGATGTTGTGAAAGCGCAGGCCGGCGAAGGTGATGTTGAGTTTTTCTTCGAAGTGCAGGTAGCGCAGCTCGACCGATGTTGGCTGATTGCCGAACAGCGGCGGGGCGATCAGGCGATCGTAGACCTGGCCCAGTTGCAGGCGGTCGGTGATATCACCTTCAAAGCGCAGCTTGCAGCCGGTGGCGGAAATATCCAGCAACTTGCCACCGATCGGCGACTTGAGCTTTTCGCCACCCAATTCGACGCTGACCAGATCGGTCAGCTTCAGTGCCGCGCGAAAGGCGTTGCGGCGCTGGTGATAGACCACCTCGGTGGGCATCTCGCCAATGTAGAAGCGGTCACCGTCGGATTCCTTGATATCCAGCGTGCCGTTGCATTCCCAGGCAATGCGTACGCCTTCATGGAAACCTTCGACCTTGAACGGCTCGCCCGCCAGCAGGAAGCGTTCGCCATCGCGCGGGATCATTTCATCCAGGGCAATCGTGGCGGTATCCCGGTCAACCTTGATCAGGTAGCTCTGGAAGCGCTGGCTGCGTTCGTGAAAGGTGATGATCAGCGGATCGTGGCTCTCTTGCAGCTGGCGCAGGTTGCTGGAGATTTCCAGAGGCGTGGTGAGCACCTTTGGTGGCTGCGGAGAATCATCCGCGCTGAGGACGTTGGACACGTTAAATCAATCTCCAGACAAAATTTGACTACGGCTGGCCAGTATTTTGCCAGCATGTTTCGCGCGTTGATAGGGCGCAAGCATAGAAGAACGCATCACGCCTGACTGAGCGCGCGGGGTTTCTGCAGTTTGGAGAAGGTGCCACTGGCGTCATAGAGCGCGGGTGGCTCGCCGCCGGTGAGGATTTTCAGCTGATTGGCCGTGGCGGCCTGCTGAATCACGATCGACTGGCCATTTTTGGCATTGGTCGCCTGGCACTGGGCGATCAGATCGGTCAGAACGTCGCTCTGGGTCAGCAACAGCTCGCCGATGCTCGACTGGCTGGCCAGTTGTTCCAGGCCTTGACGGTCGAGCGACAGATTGAGGCTGGCGAGGATTTCGCTGCGTTTGCGGCCATGCTGCTCAAGCAGAATGATCAATGCCTGTTTGCGCGCCAGAATTTCTTCCAGCAGCGGCATGTCGCGACCGTGCAAGGCGAGGGACTCGGATTGCAGTAACTCCAGCAATTGTTGAGCTGGAGCAAAGTCGTCGGTGATCAGTTGCAATAAAGTAGTGTCGTGCATGGCTGGCCTTGGGTTTTAAGCGTCCAAAAGCCTGGCGCTGACCGAGGCCTAGCGCTGGGCTTCGAAGTTGAGCAGTTTGCTGGCTACACGGTTGCTGTCGACTTTATAGCTGCCATCGGCAATCGCTGCTTTCAACTCGGCCACGCGGGCTTTGTCGACGGCAGGCTGATCGCGCAGCTTGTCAGTGACCTTCTGCAACTGTTGAGCCTCATTGCTGAGGTGTACCGATTCCCCGCTTTTTGCGGTACTGGCCTGTTCGGCCGGGGTATTCAGCGTCGCGGAAGTACCGGTTTCGGCGGTTTCCTTAGGCGTGCTGGTACGTGTACTGCCCGTAAGTGACGAGGAGCTGTTCAAACGGCTGAAATCGATGACCATGTTAAAAACCTCTGGGAATTTGGACGCTTGCCATGTTCTCGGCCATCCCCTGGAAAACTTTAGGCTCTTTTACCAATGAGCCTGCATGCGCCGCACAGATCCTGCTGCGGCACAGTTTAGGGAACAGCTCAGGTTGGCGCCAGTTTTCTGCGCGATCCCTCACGAGGCTTTCCTGTCATTGCTCCAGTCGTTGCTCACATTGCCACTTCCACCTGGCCCGGCGCCATGACCTGCGCCTTGATGACCCGTTGGGAATTGAGGTTTTTCACTCGAATCTGTTCTTTCAGGCCACCGTTGGACAGGGCCTCGCCCGGCATGCGCACGGAGAGCGTGCCGCTGCGGGCGGTAATCACCACTTGATCGCCTTTGCGAACGACTTCCGCCTGTTCCAGATGCACCAGGGTTATCACTTGGTCGGCGACCGTTGGTCGGGTTAATTTTTGCCCGATCGCCTCATCCACCGACGTCAGGAAGCCCTGGTTGATCAGGCTCACATCATGCTCGCGCAGGGTCACGTCCTGAGGCTCGATGATGCCGGCGCGCTTGAGCGGGCGAGTGGTGGTCACGACCGGGCGAAACAGGCGGACTTGAGCGGGTACGAACACGGTCCAGGGGGAGGCGCCTTCGCAGCGAACCTTGACGGTTACGCGTCCCAAAGGACGTGCCGGGCTCTCCAGCGACGCTGTCAATTCCTTGTCGCACATAGGCATGTGCATGCGCGGATCGAGCTGCTTGACCTCGATTTCATAACGCCCTTCCGTTTGACTGGTAGCCAGATAGTCTTCTACGGTGAATTCAAGAAAGCCCTGAGTGACGCCGATAAGCATGTCAGGCAAGGTAACCGCATCAGCAACGGCAGGGCTGCCCGCGAAAAACAGGCAAGCGGCAGACACCGCGCAAAGTCCTCTGCGAAGGGGGGATGTCAGGCGTCGGAAAAATGTCGTTTGAATGTTCATAAGAGTTAAAAAGCAAGCGCCGTGCCGTTTAGCAATGAATGTGCGTCGCAACAACACTTGGCGTTGGTGTAGGAGTCTGGGCATGGCTGGTGTAATGGATTCGGTGAACCAGCGCACGCAACTGGTGGGGCAGAATCGCCTGGAGCTGTTGTTGTTCCGTCTCGACGGCCAGCAACTCTACGGGATCAACGTGTTCAAGGTTCGGGAAGTGCTGCAGTGCCCGCAACTGACGCTGATGCCCAAGTCCAGTCCTGTCGTGTGCGGGGTGGCGAATATCCGGGGGGCGACCATTCCGATCCTTGATCTGGCAATGGCAACCGGCTCCGGGGCGTTGAAAGACAAGAACAGTCCGTTCGTGATCATCACGGAATACAACACCAAGACCCAGGGTTTCCTGGTCCGCTCGGTGGAACGTATCGTCAACATGAACTGGGAAGAGATCCATCCGCCACCCAAGGGGACCGGTCGAGATCATTACCTGACCGCTGTGACTCGGGTGGACAATCAGTTAGTCGAAATCATCGACGTCGAGAAGGTGCTGGCGGAAGTCGCACCGACACCGGAAGCGATTTCGGTCGGCGTGGTGGATGTCGAGACCCAGAGCAAGGCGCTGTCTCTGCGGGTGCTGACGGTCGATGACTCGTCGGTGGCGCGCAAGCAGGTGACGCGTTGCCTGCAGACGGTTGGCGTTGAAGTGGTGGCGCTGAACGACGGCAAGCAGGCGCTGGATTACCTGCGCAAGCTGGTCGATGAGGGCAAGAAGCCGGAAGAAGAGTTCCTGATGATGATCTCCGACATCGAGATGCCGGAGATGGACGGGTACACCCTGACGGCCGAAATCCGCAGCGACCCTCGCATGCAAAAGCTTCATATCATCCTGCATACTTCGTTGTCGGGTGTGTTCAACCAGGCGATGGTCAAGAAGGTCGGTGCCGATGACTTCCTGGCCAAATTCCGTCCTGATGACCTGGCATCCCGGGTAGTCGACCGGATCAAAGCAGCAGATATCAGCTAGGGACTTTTCGTCCCTGGCGATCAACACGATTTAAGAGGCGGCATCATTTGTCTACGGGTAATTTGGATTTCGAACAGTTCCGGGTCTTCCTGGAAAAAGCCTGTGGCATTTTGCTCGGTGAAAACAAGCAGTACCTGGTCTCGAGCCGTCTCAACAAACTGATGGAGCAGCAAGGCATCAAGTCCCTGGGTGAGCTGGTACAGCGCATCCAGACCCAGCCGCGCAGCGGTTTGCGCGAGCAGGTGGTCGATGCCATGACGACCAACGAAACCCTGTGGTTTCGCGACACCTATCCGTTTGAAGTCTTGAAGAACAAGGTGCTGCCCGAGGCGATCAAGGCCGCTCCCAACCAGCGTCTGCGGATCTGGTCGGCGGCGTGCTCGTCGGGTCAGGAACCCTATTCGCTGTCGATGTCGATCGACGAGTTCGAACGGACCAACATCGGTCAGTTGAAAATGGGCGTACAGATCGTTGCCACGGATCTGTCCGGCAGCATGCTGACCAACTGCAAGACCGGCGAGTACGACAGCCTGGCGATCGGTCGCGGCTTGTCCGCCGATCGTCTGCAGCGCTACTTCGACCCGAAAGGGCCGGGGCGCTGGGTGATCAAGGCGCCGATCAAGAACCGGGTGGAATTCCGCTCGTTCAACCTGCTCGACAGCTACGCAAGCCTTGGCAAGTTCGACATCGTGTTCTGCCGCAACGTGCTGATCTACTTCTCCGCCGAGGTGAAGAAAGACATCCTGTTGCGTATCCACAGCACGCTGAAGCCGGGCGGTTATCTGTTCCTCGGCGCTTCCGAAGCGCTGAACGGTTTGCCGGACCATTACCAGATGGTCCAGTGCAGCCCGGGGATCATTTACCAGGCGAAGTGATTGGCACCGGCAACACAAAAAAACGGGAGTCCTCAGGGGCTCCCGTTTTTTTATGCCTGGCCGTTTTTGCAGGGACGGCAAGCGGCAGAAAAGCGGCATCCGGCGGAAACCCGTTGCCGCTTTTCTGGCATTGCCGCATTGCCGATCACCTGCAAAGCCCCGGAATCCGGGGCTTTTTAAAACTGGCACGACGCTTGCTATAACCCAGTTACGAAAAACCCGGTCACCTGAAGGTTCCCGACATGAGCATCAGCTTCGATAAAGCGCTCGGAATTCACGAAAAAGCCCTGGGCTTCCGCGCCCAGCGTGCCGAAGTCCTGGCCAACAACATCGCCAACGCCGACACCCCGAACTACAAGGCTCGGGATCTGGAGTTCTCCAAAGTGCTCGAGGCACAGAGCCAGAAGAACGCCAACGGCACTATCGCCCTGAACATGACCAACAGCCGTCACATCGAAGCTGAAGGTCTGGGCAATGGCGACGAGTCGCTGATGTATCGCACGCCGATGCAGCCGTCGATCGACCAGAACACCGTTGATGCCCAGCTGGAACAGTCGAACTACGCGGAAAACGCCGTCGGCTTCCAGGCCAGCTTCACGCTGCTCAACAGCAAATTCAAAGGGCTGGTGTCAGCCCTGCGCGGAGAGTAATCCATGTCCCTGTCCAGCGTTTTCAACATTGCCGGCAGCGGCATGAGCGCACAGACCACGCGTTTGAACACCGTGGCTTCGAACATCGCCAACGCCGAAACCGTCTCGTCGAGCATCGACCAGACCTATCGCGCCCGTCACCCGGTGTTCGCCACCATGTTCCAGGGCGGCCAGAGCGGCGGCAGCAACTCGCTGTTCCAGAACCAGGACGCGGCCGGCCAGGGCGTGCAGGTCATGGGCGTGGTCGAAGACCAGAGCAACCTCGAAGCGCGCTACGAGCCGAACCATCCGGCCGCCGACGCCAAGGGCTACGTCTACTACCCGAACGTCAACGTGGTGGAAGAAATGGCTGACATGATTTCCGCGAGCCGTTCGTTCCAGACCAACGCCGAAATGATGAACACGGCCAAAACCATGATGCAGAAGGTACTGACCCTCGGTCAGTAATAAGGGGCGACTGCCATGAGTGTTTCCGATACCACCAGCAGCCTGAGCATGAAGGACATCCTGGCGAACTCGTCGAAAAAGACCAGTTCGACAACCGATGGCATTGCTTCGGCCACTAACAGTTCCACCGGCGGCCAGGCCCTGGGCAAGGACGCGTTCCTGCAATTGCTGGTAACCCAGCTGAAAAACCAGAACCCGCTCGACCCGCAGGACAACAGCGCATTCGTTGCCCAGTTGGCGCAGTTCAGCAGCCTCGAGGGTATTACTACCCTCAACAGCACCGTGAGTTCGCTGGCCGGCAATTACAACTCGTCGCAAGCCCTGCAGGCTTCTTCGCTGGTCGGTCGCAACGTGATCGTGCAGACCAACTCGGTCCAGCTCGACGATCCGAGCAAAGGCATGACCGGTTCGGTCACCGTTCCGTCGTCGATTGCCGGCGGCACCGTCAGCATCACCGACAGCAGCGGCACGATTGTTCGCACCCTCGATCTGGGCAGTCGCGCCGCAGGCGCCGCGAGCTTCACCTGGGACGGCAAGGACAAGGACGGCAACCTGGTCAAGACCGGTACCTATACCGTCAAGGCCAACGCATCGATCAACGGCACCGCGACCGATATGGCGACCTACCTGCCGGCCACCGTCACCAGCGTGACGATCAGCCAGACCGGCGGCGAGCTGATGCTCAACCTGTCCGGCAAGGGCACCGTTGCCCTGTCCAAAGTACAAACCATTGGTATATAGAGCCGACTAACCGGCACAAAGGAGTGGAATATGTCTTTCAATATCGGCCTTAGCGGTCTCTATGCAGCCAACAAGCAACTGGACGTGACCGGCAACAACATCGCCAACGTCGCGACCGCCGGTTTCAAATCGTCTCGCGCAGAATTCGAAGACGTCTACTCGGCGACTCGCCTGGGTAGCGGCAGCAAGGTCATCGGCAACGGCGTGCGCCTGGCCAACGTTTCCCAGCAGTTCACCCAGGGTGACATCAACAACACCGGTAACGTGCTGGACATGGGTATCAACGGCTCCGGTTTCTTCACCATGAGCAACAACGGCTCGATTTCCTATACCCGTGCCGGTACGTTCAAGGTCGACGACAAGGGTTTCATCACCAACACCGACTACACCTCGCGCCTGCAAGGTTATGGTGTGGATGCCAACGGCAAGGTCATCAACGGCGTACTGACCGACCTGAAGATCGACACCTCGAACCTGGCACCGAAGTCCACTTCGCTGGTGACTTCGACCATCAACCTGAACTCGACCGCTCCGGTGATCGACGACACGGTTCCAGCCGGCAAATTCGACCCGACCAACCTGGCGACCTACACCAAGTCGTTCAGCACCCCGATCTATGACAGCCAGGGCAACATGCACCCGATGGATCAGTACGTGGTGAAAACCGGTGCCAACACCTGGAAGGTCTACACCCTGGTCGACGGTCGCAACCCGGACGCTACCGGCAGTGATCCGAAAACCACCGCCCCGGTGCCTTCGACCATGACCTTCGACTCTGCTGGCAAGCTGACTCAGGTCAGCACTCTGCCTGGTCCGGTGATCAGCAGTGACCTGAAGATCAGCGGTTGGGTACCAGGCAATGTCGTCAACGGTACCTTCAAGCCTAACGGTGCAGCAGCAAACCCGGCCGGCATCACCATTTCGATGGCCAGTACCACTCAGTACAACGCCGACACCGCGCGCTCGATCCCGACTCAGGACGGCTATGCCACTGGCCAGATCACTAACCTGACCATCGACGGCACCGGTACCCTGTTCGCAAACTTCAGCAACAACCAGAACAAGGCCATCGGCCAGGTTGCGCTGGCCAGCTTCACCAACGAACAAGGCCTGCAAGCGATCGGCGGCACCAGCTGGAAGGAAACCTTCGCGTCGGGCATTCCGGGTTATGACGCTCCGGAAACCGGCACCCTGGGCTCCATCCAGTCCAACTCGCTGGAAGAGTCCAACGTTAACCTGACCAACGAACTGGTAGACCTGATCAAGGGCCAGAGCAACTATCAGGCGAACGCCAAGACCATCTCCACCCAGAGCACCATCATGCAGACCATCATTCAGATGACCTGATATCGATGCTTTGTAAAAAGCTGTAACGGAAAGCCCCTCTTTGAGGGGCTTTCTTGTTTAATGCGCGCGCCGGGGCCACTCGTCCGCTGCATTCGCATTTGCGCGCGTGTATTCACACGCCTGCTCACGCTATACCCGGGCGCCAATGAGCGGTTCGCCCAACCACTGACAGGGATGTAACGACTACTTCATGGTTTTTTTCTCTCGCTCCCGAATCGTGTTCGGGACGCTGCCCGTTGTTGCCTTGTTGGTCTGGTTTGTATGGGGCCAAGGCTGGGGCACCCCTCCAAAGAAATTCCTGACAGCGACCGTCACCGTTGAAGATCTTGAAGAGACCGTATTGGCCAGTGGTACGGTCAAGCCCTTCCAGCAAGTCAGCGTCGGCGCGCAGGTCAATGGGCAACTCCAGAGTCTGAAAGCCGGGTTGGGTGATACGGTTCGCCAGGGTCAGCTGTTGGCTGAAATCGACCCGTTGCTGCCACAGAATGAATTGCTCAAATCCCGGGCTGCGTTGCTCAGTGTCCGCGCGCAATACAAAGCCCGACAGGCGATGATCCGCCAGTACGAACTTGATTTTCGTCGCAAGCAAAGCCTGGTTGCCAGTGAAGCCGGATCGCGGGCCGATCTGGAAATTGCCGAGGCGCAGCTGCAAAGTTCGCGCGCCGAGCTGGCATCCCTGGCTGCGCAGATTTCCCAGGCGGAGATAGAAATCAGGATCGCCGAAGTCAACCTCGGATATACGCGGATCAGTGCGCCGATGGACGGCGAGGTCATTGCCGTGGTGACCAGACAGGGCCAGACCGTCGTTTCCGCACAGAGTGTCCCGACATTGCTGATACTTGCCCGTCTGGACCGGATGACGGTCGAAGCGCGAATTTCTGAAGCTGACGTGGTTCGGGTCAAGGCGGGCCAGGCCGTGTCCTTCAATATTCTGGGTGATCCGGACCGGCGTTTTACCAGCCATATACGGGCGGTAGAGCCTGCGCCCGAGTCCATTGCCCGGCAGGATCAAATGCAGGGTGGCGGTGGCTCGACTGCCGGCGGCGCCGATGCAGCGGTGTACTACAACGCGCTGTTTGACGTACCCAATGACGATCGTTCGTTGCGCACCTCGATGACGGCGCAGGTCAGCGTTCTGCTCGACTCGGTGCGCAAAGCCACAACGGTCTCGGTGGCTGCGCTGGGCAAGCGTGCCGCTGACGGTCGCTACGAAGTTCGCCGACTGGTGGATGGTCAGCCGCAGACGGTGCTGGTGACAACCGGGTTGCGAAATGACCTGAGCGTTCAGGTGCTGGACGGGCTCAAGGAAAATGACGAAGTCGTTCTCGGCGAAGAGCCGGAGCCTCGATGAGCAGCGCCAGTAATCTTCATGGCTGGACGCCAGATCCCGTGAAAGACGAGCTGCCGGTCACGCCGTTGTTGGCTCTTGAAGGCGTGCAGCGTTGGTTCGCCGAGGGTGAGGCACGGACTCATGTGCTGCGCGACGTGAACCTGACCATCGCCGCCGGTGAAATGGTAGCGATCGTCGGGCCGTCGGGCTCTGGAAAATCCAGTCTGATGAATATCCTCGGATGCCTGGATCGTCCCTCTGCTGGCCGCTACAGCATCAACGGTGCTGACATGGCCGAAATGAGTAGCGATGAGCTGGCGACGCTGCGTCGTGAGCATTTCGGATTCATTTTTCAGCGCTTTCATTTGCTGTCGCATCTGAGTGCGGAGGCCAACGTGCAGGTGCCGGCCATTTACGCCGATCAGCCGTTTACCGAGCATCGGCAAAAGGCCAGGGGGCTGCTGCAACGTCTCGGTCTGGGTCAGCGCATGCTGCATCGGCCAGCGCAACTCTCCGGTGGGCAGCAGCAACGGGTCAGCATTGCTCGTGCGCTGATCAATGGCGGTGCGGTTGTTCTGGCCGACGAGCCCACCGGCTCGCTGGACTCGCGCAGTGGCGAGGAGGTGATGGCGATCCTGCGTGAACTGCATCGCAGCGGTCACACGATCATTATCGTGACCCATGACTCGCAGGTGGCGCAGTACGCAGACCGCATCATCGAGATACATGATGGCGAAATCGTCGGTGATCGTTTGAATGCCGACCGCAAGGTGCTTGCGGCGCCGGTCACCGAGCCAGGCGACATCCCGCAAACTCAGGAGCGTGACGCGACGGCGGTGCATTGGCGCCGCTTCAGCGAGGCCTTCAAGATGGCCTGGATCTCTCTGCGCAGCCATCGCATGCGCACATTGCTGACCATGCTCGGGATCGTCATCGGTATTGCCTCGGTGGTTTCGGTGGTAGCGCTGGGGCAGGGCGCACAGACCCGGGTGCTGCGTGATATCAGTGCGATGGGCACCCATACCATCGATGTTTATCCCGGCAAGGATTGGGGTGATGAGCAGGCAGCTTCAATCCGGACATTGCAGCCCGTGGACTTGCGGATCATCCAGGCGCAGTCCTGGGTAGACAGTGTTTCTGCGATGGTCAATGGCAGCCGGACGATTCGTTATCGCAATCTGCATGTCAGTGCCACGGTCAATGGTGTCAGCCAGGATTACTTTCAGGTGATGGGCATCCGCGTGACCCAGGGCGCGATGTTCAATGCGGGCGATGTGATGCGCCGCGCTCAGACACTGATCATTGACCACAACACTCGACAACGGCTGTTCAAGGACTGGGAGCAACCGCTGGGCAAAGTCATCCTGGTTGGTGGCCTGCCTTGTACGGTGGTGGGGGTCATGGAAAGTCGCGATGACGGTTTTTCAGGGCCGAGCCTGCAAGTCTATTTGCCTTATACGACGGTAATGGGGCGCTTGTTGGGGCAGAGCCATTTCAATTCGATCAAGGTTCGGCTCAAGGAGCAGGTTGCCAGTCCCGCGGCAGAACAAGCACTGCAAACATTGTTGGTGGCACGTCATGGGCGCGCGGATTTTTTCCTCAGTTCCAGCGACAGCATCCTGAAAATCGTACAGAAAACCACGGACACCCTGACGCTGCTGATCTCTGCCGTGGCGTTCATTTCGCTTTTGGTCGGTGGTATCGGGGTGATGAATATCATGCTGGTATCGGTCACCGAGCGTACCCGGGAGATTGGCATCCGCATGGCCGTCGGCGCGCGGCGCGCGGACATTCTGCAGCAGTTTTTGATCGAGGCTGTGCTGGTCTGTCTGCTAGGGGGCTTGTTGGGCGTCCTGCTTTCGTTGTTGATCAGCCAGGTGTTCGGCTACTTCGTGCAGGCAATCGTTATGGAGTTCACGGCTCTGGCCATGATTTCAGCGTGTTTGTGTTCGCTGCTGGTCGGCGTGTTGTTCGGTTATATCCCGGCGCGCAATGCCGCCCGGCTTGATCCCATTCAGGCGTTGTCCCGAGAATGAAGTACATGAAGCGCAAGTGGATCTGGGCATTGCAGTTGCCTTTGTTGTTGGGTGGTTGCAGCGCCCTGCTGCACAGCGAATACCGTCAACCGGAAGTGAAGACGCCGGCCTTCTGGTTTGGTGACGCATCCCGTGAGCGCTCATTGAGTGTGCGGGAGCGATGGTGGGAAACGTTTGATGATCCACGCCTGAACGCCTTGGTTGACGACGCTCTGGCGCGCAATAACGATCTTGCAGTGGCTGCGCTCAGAGTGCGTCGGGCAGCGCTTCAGGCAGGACTCACCGGGACCAATATCACGCCCGATCTGGACGTGGGGGCGGGGGCGGACTGGAGCAGGAATCTACATCGAGACAATTCAGGCCAGCGTCGATTTTCCACGAACTCGTCGGTGCGTTACGAGGTCGATTTGTGGGGGCGGCTGGCGAGTACGCGCGATGCCGCGCAGTGGGCGCTGTTGGCGACCGATTTTGACCGGCGTGCCAGTGCGCTGAGTCTGGTGGGTACGACAGCGCGCCTTTATTGGCAGATCGGCCTGTTCAACGAACTGGCCCGGTCTGCGCGGGAAAGTATCCGGTACGCCGAGCAGACGTTGCAACTGGTGCAGTCCCAACGTCTGGCGGGTGCGGCGACCGGACTTGAAGAGGCGCAAGCCGAGCAGGTCCTGGCCACGCAGCGTGCTGTATTGAGCAACTATCTGCAGCAACTTGAAGTGGCGCGCAACGCACTGGCCATTGTCTTCGATCAGGCACCCGAGCATCGGTTTGCAGAACTTGTGCAATTACCTTCGATGGCATTGGCGAGTGTGCCGGCAGGCTTGCCGGCTGATCTGGTTGATCGACGCCCGGATCTGCAGGCGGCTGAATGGCGATTACGCCAGGCGCTGTCGAACTATGACGCAACGCGTGCCAGTTTCTATCCTTCGTTCACACTGACTGGCGGTCTGGCGACGGGTGGTAGTCGGGAGTTAAGCCAAGTGCTCAATAACCCTGTCGGTCTATTGGGCGTTGGTATCAGTCTGCCGTTTGTGCAATGGAATGTTCGCAAGTACACAGTGGGTATATCGGCGGTGGACTATGAGGCGGCGATAATCGATTTTCGCCAGAGCCTATATATCGCGCTGGCGGAAGTTGAAAATGCGCTGTCGGCGCAAGTGCAGTTTGCTGATCAGGGGGTACGGCGAGAGCAGGCTCTGGTCGCCGCAATGAAAGCCGAAGGGTTGGCCGAAATTCGTTATCGCAGCGGGCAAACGGGTATCAAGGAGTGGCTGGATCTGCAAGAGAGCCGTCGTGCCGCGCAAATTTCGCTGGCGCAGAATCGCTTCGACCGACTGCAGGCGCAAATGGGACTGTACCTGGCGCTGGGCGGAGGCTTCGCGCGTTAATTTATTGCGCAGACAAACGTTAACTTGTTGGAGCGTTGTTTTTAATTAAGGAAGATTGTGTCGCGTGTCTGGTTTTAGTTAGCGTATTTTTTTTGATTTGGGTCAATGGTTTATATGCAATTAAGGTTGTAGGTTTTTGCGTGTTTGTTGATTTTTTTGAGTTTATTTAATTAATAAATAATTTTGGTTGTGGGAGTTTTCTTTATTGTTTTTAGTTGTTTCGCAATGTAAGGTGCGCGCTCTTTCGTCAGGGTCTTGATGAAAGAATGGGTGTTCGGTTGCAACACTCTTACTGCTGTCTCTGGTTGTGTCGGCAAGATGATGAACTATGAAGTTATTGCGCTGACGGCCGTTTGAGACGTTTATTTGAAATGGAGATCGTTATGTCGCTGCGTATTGGTTTTGGTCTGACTTTGGCCGCAAGTTTGCTGTTGGGTGCAGTCGTTGTTCAAGCTGCTCCGGCTTCCTGGTGGCTTTATGAGTCGGCTTCGACCGGCCGTACTATGTGCAGCAACGTTCCGCAAGCCAGTGGCTGGGTTCGTGTTGCCGGTCCTTTCAACAACGGCGGCTGCCGTCGGTAAGCACCGATAGGGAGGCTCCTTCTGTGAAGGGGCCTTTTTTGTATCTGCTGAAACCTGTTCGTTAGAGCCTTGGTGTTTGGCAGACAAAAGAAAACCCCCGACAAACCAGAAGTCTGTCGGGGGTTTCTTTTGTCTGGAGGAATCAGGCGTCTCGCATCGCCCGATTCAGCTCAGCTTATTGGCAAGCTTCGCAATCCGGCTCGTCGATGGCGCAAGCCTTCGGTACTGGAGCAGGGCCGGCAGGCGCTGCCAGGACCGAATCGTCACCGTGGTTGCCGCCGCTGGAAACAGCGTTCAGCTTGCCGGTGTTGATGGTCGACTTCTCGGTGCTGGTCGCAGCCAGGGCACGGAGGTAGTAGGTGGTTTTCAGACCACGGTACCAGGCCATGCGGTAGGTCACGTCGAGTTTCTTGCCCGATGCGCCGGCGATGTACAGGTTCAGCGACTGGGCCTGGTCGATCCACTTCTGACGACGGCTGGCGGCGTCAACGATCCACTTGGTGTCCACTTCGAACGCGGTCGCGTAGAGCTCTTTGAGTTCTTGCGGGATGCGCTCGATCTGCTGAACCGAACCGTCGTAGTACTTCAGGTCGTTGATCATGACCGAGTCCCACAGACCGCGAGCCTTCAGGTCGCGAACCAGGTACGGGTTGATCACGGTGAATTCGCCCGACAGGTTCGATTTCACATACAGGTTCTGGTAGGTCGGTTCGATCGACTGCGATACGCCGGTGATGTTGGCGATGGTCGCGGTCGGTGCGATGGCCATGATGTTCGAGTTACGGATGCCTTTCTGTACACGGGCGCGAACCGGTGCCCAGTCCAGGGACTCGGTCAGGTCGACGTCGATGTACTTCTGGCCACGTGCTGCGATCAGGATCTGTTGCGAATCCAGCGGCAGTACGCCTTTGGACCACAGCGAACCCTGGAACGTCTCGTACGAGCCGCGCTCGTCAGCCAGGTCGCAGGAAGCCTGGATCGCGTAGTAGCTGACCGCTTCCATCGACTTGTCGGCGAACTCGACGGCAGCGTCGGAGCCGTAAGGGATGTGCTGCAGGTACAGCGCATCCTGGAAGCCCATGATGCCCAGACCGACCGGACGGTGGCGGAAGTTGGAGTTCTTCGCCTGCGGTACCGAGTAGTAGTTGATGTCGATCACGTTGTCGAGCATGCGCACGGCTACATCGATGGTGCGCTTGAGCTTGGCGGTGTCCAGCTTGCCGTCGACGATGTGGTTCGGCAGGTTGATCGAGCCCAGGTTGCAGACCGCGATCTCGTCCTTGTTGGTGTTCAGGGTGATCTCGGTGCACAGGTTCGAGCTGTGAACAACGCCGACGTGCTGCTGCGGGCTGCGCAGGTTGCACGGGTCCTTGAAAGTCAGCCATGGGTGGCCGGTTTCGAACAGCATGGACAGCATCTTGCGCCACAGATCTTTGGCCTGGATGGTCTTGAACAGCTTGACCTTGCCCGGGTACTCGGTCAGGGCTTCGTAGTACTCGTAGCGCTCTTCGAAGGCCTTGCCGGTCAGGTCGTGCAGGTCTGGTACTTCGGATGGCGAGAACAGGGTCCACTTGCCGTCATCGAAGACGCGCTTCATGAACAGGTCAGGGATCCAGTTGGCGGTGTTCATGTCGTGGGTACGACGACGGTCATCACCGGTGTTCTTACGGAGTTCGATGAACTCTTCGATGTCCATGTGCCAGGTTTCCAGGTAGGCACAGACAGCGCCTTTGCGCTTGCCACCCTGGTTAACGGCAACGGCGGTGTCGTTCACGACTTTCAGGAACGGAACCACGCCTTGCGACTTGCCGTTGGTGCCCTTGATGTACGAACCCAGTGCACGCACCGGCGTCCAGTCGTTGCCCAGGCCACCGGCGAATTTCGACAACATGGCGTTGTCGTGGATCGCGTGGTAGATGCCCGACAGGTCATCCGGAACGGTGGTCAGGTAGCAGCTCGACAGCTGTGGACGCAGGGTACCGGCGTTGAACAGGGTCGGGGTCGAAGCCATGTAGTCGAACGAGGACAGCAGGTTGTAGAACTCGATCGCACGGTCTTCTTTCTGCTTCTCTTCGATCGCCAGGCCCATGGCCACGCGCATGAAGAAGATCTGTGGCAGTTCGAAACGCACGCCATCCTTGTGGATGAAGTAACGGTCGTACAGGGTCTGCAGGCCCAGGTAGGTGAATTGCTGGTCGCGCTCGTGGTTGATCGCCTTGCCCAGTTTTTCCAGGTCGAAGGAGGCCAGCACAGGGTTCAGCAGTTCGAACTCGATACCTTTGGCGACGTAGGCCGGCAGCGCCTTGGCGTACAGGTCGGCCATTTCGTGGTGAGTCGCGCTCTCGGCGACGCCCAGGAAGCCCAGGCCTTCGGCACGCAGGGTGTCCATCAGCAGGCGGGCGGTCACGAACGAGTAGTTCGGCTCGCGCTCGACCAGGGTGCGGGCGGTCATTACCAGCGCGGTGTTGACGTCGTTCAGGGCAACGCCGTCGTACAGGTTCTTCAGGGTTTCGCGCTGGATCAGGTCGCCGTCGACTTCAGCCAGACCTTCGCAGGCTTCGGTGACGATGGTGTTCAGGCGACCCATGTCCAGCGGCGCGAGGCTGCCGTCGGCGCGGGTGATGCGGATCGACGGGTGAGCGTTGACTGCGGCTTCGGCCGGAGCGTGGGCAGCGCGTTCTTTCGAACGGCCGTCACGGTAGATCACGTAGTCGCGAGCCACTTTCTGCTCGCCGGCACGCATCAGGGCCAGTTCGACCTGGTCCTGGATTTCTTCGATGTGGATGGTGCCGCCCGAAGGCATGCGACGCTTGAAGGTCGCGGTGACCTGTTCGGTCAGGCGGGCAACGGTGTCGTGGATTCGCGACGAAGCGGCAGCGGTGCCGCCCTCAACTGCGAGAAACGCTTTGGTGATAGCGACGGTGATCTTGTCATCGGTGTAAGGAACGACAGTGCCATTACGCTTGATCACACGCAGTTGACCAGGCGCGGTGGCAGCCAGATCCGAATTCGAATCGGCGGCCTGCGGCAAGGTGCCCTGCGGGTTCTCGCGAGTTGTGTCGGTTTGCATGGGTGTCTCCACGTTCTCTATGTTTGTTTGGGCACCATCACGGTGCCCACCGTTCCGTCCTGAAGCACTACGACCGGCCAGCGCCGGGTAACGACTTCGGGACAGTTCAGGAAGTGGGCCTTGTGGGCGCCGCTTCCATGCCGAAGTCTTCGGTTCGCGCGATACGCGTGAAACCGCATTCCTTTCGGGGAGCAGTTTTGAACTGCAACACCCGTACCGTTTACGCCGTGATCGGCTGAAAAACGGTAGCCATCCGCAGGCGCGGTTTGGGCTTCTGAAAATACGTTTGGTTCAACCCGACAATGGCAATAAAAAGCCTTGAATTCACTGTCCGGTTTGTGTTTGGTTTTTAGCGTCAAACCCTATATGTAGGGTTTTTTTGAGCGCGGGCTACAAGATAATGCGTTTTGGGGGGCGATTGCAACGGACAGCCTGTGGATAACCCTGTGCGTAAATTGTGTGCGAAACAGGGAATTCCTTTGTAGGCCGCGAACCTGCTGAGTTAGACCGTTTGTCACTGTTTTCTCTTCGGGAAAAACGCTTCAGCGGATTTTTAAGGGCGCGAACCCTATCACAAAAAACGGCCTTGTCCGAACGCATTTACCGACTTGTGTTCTCGCTGTACGCCGTTTATACAATCGGCCCGTGTACACGCATTCTTATCCTCCTTAAAGATGACAAAAAGACGGGAGGATCCTTCCTTTATTCGCAACATCGGCAAGCAGAGGTCATCCGTGGAGCAAGAAGCCTGGCAGGTATTGATAGTCGAGGACGACCAGCGTCTGGCCGAACTGACCCGCGAATACCTGCAAGCCAATGGATTGCGCGTGGAGATCGAAGGCAACGGAGCCCTGGCGGCGGCGCGGATCATCAAGGAGCAACCGGACCTGGTGATCCTCGACCTGATGCTCCCCGGTGAAGACGGCCTGAGCATCTGCCGCAAGGTGCGCGACCAGTACGACGGGCCGATCCTGATGCTGACCGCGCGCACCGACGATGCCGACCAGATCCTCGGCCTCGACATCGGCGCCGATGACTACGTGTGCAAACCGGTTCGCCCACGGCTGTTGCTGGCGCGCATCCAGGCGTTGTTGCGACGCAGTGACGCACCGGAGCCGGCGTCGGGCAAGCCACGCCGTCTGCAATTCGGCCCGTTGGTGGTGGACAACGCCTTGCGCGAAGCCTGGCTGAGCGACAGCGGCATCGAACTGACCAGCGCCGAATTCGATCTGCTGTGGCTGCTGGTGTCCAACGCCGGAAGGATTCTGTCGCGGGAAGAAATCTTCACCGCGCTGCGCGGCATCGGCTACGACGGCCAGGACCGTTCGATCGATGTGCGCATATCGCGCATCCGTCCGAAGATCGGCGACGACCCCGATCACCCGCGCCTGATCAAGACCGTGCGCAGCAAAGGCTATCTGTTCGTGCCTGAAGCTTGCGTAGAACTGCCGCTGTGAACTCGATCTTCCTGCGCATCTACGGCGGCATGTGCGCGGCGCTGATTCTGGTGGCGGTGCTCGGCGTTCTCGCGCTGCACCTGCTCAACCAGGTACGCAGCGAGCAGTACCGAGAGCGTCTGGCCCACGGCACGTTTTCGCTGATGGCCGACAACCTGCAACCGATGAACGAGACCGAGCGCCACCGCGCCTTGTTGGTGTGGGAACGACTGCTGGGGATTCCGCTGGCACTGAAAACCTTCGCCCAGACCGATCTCGACCTCACCCAGCGCACCCGCGTGCAACGCGGGCAGGCACTGGTCGAACAGACCGGGCCGCACGCGGCCAAGGTCTATCGACTGGTCAGCGACAAGGAGCAGCTTGTGCTGGTGGGCGAGGTGCAGCAGATCAGTGAACAACTGGCCCGGGCGACCATCTACCTGCTGGCCGATGAACTGGTGCGGGTGCCGGTGGGCGAGCAGCCCAAACGACTGGCGCAATTGAAGGAAGAGAAGGGCTTCGGTTTCGACCTGCGGCTGGTCACCGTGAACGAGGCCGACATGGATGAAGACCAGAGTCGTCGTGTGTCGGAAGGCGATACGGTGATGGCGCTGGGCAAGGGCGGGGACTCGATCCGGGTGTTCGCCGGGATGGTCGGTACGCCGTGGGTGCTGGAAATCGGCCCGCTCTATCAGATGAATCCGTACCCGCCGCAATGGCTGGTGCTGATCGCCGCGCTGGGGCTGAGCCTGATCGGTCTCATTGTCTATTTATTGGTGCGCCAGCTCGAACGGCGTTTGCGTGGTCTTGAAGCGGCGGCCACGCGTATCGCCAAGGGCAGTCTGGAAACCCGGGTGCCGGCCCGCGGCGCCGACTCGGTGGGGAAACTGGCGGCGGCGTTCAACGGCATGGCTGAGCACCTGCAACAGCTGCTGGCGATCCAGCGTGAGCTGGTGCGCGCGGTGTCCCATGAGTTGCGCACACCAGTGGCGCGCCTGCGCTTCGGTCTGGAAATGATCGGTTCGGCCACCACCCCGCAAGCGCTGGAAAAGTACCGCGAAGGCATGGACCACGACATCGAGGACCTCGACAAGCTGGTGGACGAAATGCTCACTTATGCGAGGCTTGAGCAGGGCTCGCCGGCGCTGACGTTCCAGCGCATCGACCTCGATGCACTGGTCAATCAGGTGATCGAAGAACTGGCGCCACTGCGTGCCGACGTCACGGTGCAACGTGGTTTGTGCCTGTCGGCCGCCGACTGCGACGATGCCTGGGTCGAGGCCGAGCCACGTTACCTGCATCGCGCCTTGCAGAATCTGGTGGGCAACGCCATGCGTCATGCGCGCTCAAGGGTCACGGTCAGTTATCAGGTCGGGCAGATGCGTTGCCGGGTGGACGTCGAGGACGACGGCCCCGGTGTGCCGGAAAGTGCCTGGGAGAAAATCTTCACGCCATTCCTGCGGCTGGACGACAGCCGTACCCGGGCATCCGGTGGGCACGGGTTGGGGCTGTCGATCGTACGGCGGATCATCCACTGGCATGACGGCCGGGCGTTGATCGGGAAGAGCAAGAGCCTGGGCGGGGCGTGTTTCAGCCTGAGCTGGCCGCGGAATCAGGAGCGGCGCTGAAGCCGCTCAAGCCTGGATGCTGACCAGGCTCAATAACTGCCCGTCGTGCACCCCGAACTGTGCGTCCAGTTCGGTCCCGTTGCGCCATTCGCTGGAGAGGTCCGTCAGCAGGCGCAGCCGCACATGACCCTGTTCGGTCCAGTCGAGCACCTCGGCGTGCTCGAAATAGAAACGCTTCTGGACGATCGGGTACAGCGCCTTGAACAGGCTTTCCTTCACCGAAAACGTCAGCGTCACCCACAACGCCAGTTGATCGCGGGCGCCGGCAGCCATGCGCTGCAACTCTGCCGGCGTCAGAATCTCCCCGGCCAGCCGCTCGGCCCGTTCGGCGTTGAGCAGGTTTTCCAGGTCCATGCCCAGTCCGCGCCAGTGCTGCTTGTTGGCGACAATCGCTGCGGCCCGGCCGGTGCTGTGGGTGATCGAGCCGCAAATATGTGCCGGCCACACGGGTGCGCGATCCTCGCCAATGGCCGGGACGCTGCTTTTGCCTTCCAGTTGTTGCAGCGCGGCCCGGGCGCAAATCCGCCCGGCCAGAAATTCCGCCTGACGCTTGGCCACCGAGCGCTGGATGCTCGGCGGCGGCTCGATGGCGCTGCGGCGGAAGTCATCGCCGAGCAGTTGCGCCGGGTCGAAGTGGGTGCTCAGCAGCACGGTGTCCGGCAGCACGGTCGGTAGCGGCCAGTGGGCATCGAGCGGGGTGCAGCAGGCGGGGAGGAGGGGGCTGGCATTCATGGCGGCCATTTTGCCGGGTTGCCTTCAGGCTGAATAGTGCGCTGGTGCAGATCGCTCTCGCGCAGAACGTGGGAGCGATCAGCATACTCCGGCTCAGCCAAAGATTTTCTTGAAGAATGCCTGCATGTCCGCCCAGGATTTTTCATCCGCTGCCTTGTTGTAGCCGATGTCCGGGCCACCGTGATCGCCATGGCTCAAGCGATCCGCGTCGGGGTTGGTGAAGCCATGCTTGGCGCCGTCTAGGCTGACGAACTTGTAGTCGGCGCCGGCCTTGTCCATTTCAGATTTGAACGCCGTGACGTTGTCGGCGGTGACCATGCTGTCCAGCGCGCCGTGCTCGACGAGGACTTTGGCTTTGACACTGCCAGGTGTCGCCGGGGTGTTGGTGGCCAGTGCGCCGTGGAAACTCACGACACCCGCCAGCGGTACGCCCTGGCGAGCGGCATTCAACACCACGCCACCGCCGAAGCAATAACCGATGGCGGCCAGTTTGCCGGTGTCGGTCTGCGGTTGTTTCTTCAGCAGATCAAGACCGGCCTGGAAGCGTTTGCTGGCCGCATCGGCATTCTGGGTGGCCGCTTGCATGAATGCCATGGCATCTTTCGGGTGCTCGGTGTTCTTGCCTTCACCGTACATGTCGATGGCCAGCGCGCTGTAGCCAAGCCCGGCGAGATCCCGGGCGCGGCGCTTGGCATAGTCGTTGAGGCCCCACCATTCATGCACCACTACAACGCCCGGGCGCGGGCCTTTTATGGCATCGTCGAAAGCGTAGTAGCCGATCAGTTTCGTGCCGTCGGCGCTCTGGTAAGGGATTTCCTCGGTCTTGATGGCTGCCGCGCTGAGGCTGCTGAAGGCGAGCAGGGTGAGGGCTAGGAACAGGCGCATGATCGGGTCTCCTGACAATAAAAGGTCAAAACAGCCTAGTTCATTTGATTGCGCTCGGGTTCAGGGTGTGTTCAGGGCAGGTACAGGCCCGGTTCAGTAAGCTTGAATCATGTCAGAGGGGAGAAATGAACAGAACCCTCAAAAGCGGCAGTACACCGTTGTCGCAGGTATGCTGTTGGAGATTCTGATTTGCCCGGGAGAGCGTCATGAAACTGTTGGTCGTCGAAGATGAAGCGCTGTTGCGCCATCACCTGCAAACCCGCCTGACGGAAAGCGGTCATGTGGTCGAGTCCGTGGCCAATGCCGAAGAGGCGCTGTACCAGACCGGGCAATTCAACTTTGACCTGGCGGTGATCGACCTCGGCCTGCCGGGCATGGGCGGGCTCGACCTGATCCGTCAGTTGCGCTCGGACGGCAAGAGCTTCCCGATCCTGATCCTCACCGCCCGTGGCAACTGGCAGGACAAGGTCGAAGGCCTGGCCGCCGGCGCCGACGACTATCTGGTCAAACCGTTCCAGTTCGAAGAACTCGAAGCGCGACTCAATGCGCTGCTGCGTCGTTCCAGCGGTTTCACCCAGTCTTCCATCGTCGCCGGGCCGCTGCTGCTCGACCTCAATCGCAAGCAGGCGACCCTCGATGAGCAGCCGCTGGCGCTGACCGCGTACGAATACCGGATCCTCGAATACCTGATGCGCCACCACCAGCAAGTGGTGCCCAAGGATCGCCTGATGGAGCAGTTGTACCCGGATGACGACGAGCGTGATCCGAACGTGATCGAAGTGCTGGTCGGGCGCCTGCGTCGCAAGCTGGAAGGCCCGGCCGGGTTCAAGCCGATCGACACGGTGCGCGGCCTCGGCTACCTGTTCAATGAGCGCTGCACTTGATCCGTTCGCTTCGCGTTCGCTTGATGTTGGCCGCCACCACGTTGGCGGTGTTGTTCATGCTCGCCTTGCTCCCGGCGATGCAAGGTGCGTTCAGCCTGGCGCTGCAGGATTCGATCGAGCAGCGCCTGGCCTCGGACGTCACCACACTGATTTCTGCCGCGCGGATTGAAAACGGCCGGCTGGTGATGCCGATGCAGTTGCCGGACGAGCGTTTCAACCTCGCCGATTTCCGTCTGCTGGGTTACATCTACGACCGCGAAGGTCATCTGGTCTGGCGCTCCAAAGCGACCCAGGAAGAACAGATCAACTACAAGCCGCGCTACGACGGGATGGGCAACGAATTCGCGCGGATTCGCGAGGCCAGCGGACAGGAGTTCTTCGTCTACGACGTCGAAGTCAAACTGCTCGGTGGCAAGAATGCGGCGTTCAGCATCGTCGCGCTGCAACCGGTACGCGAATACGAAACCACCCTCGAAGGCCTGCGGGAAAACCTCTACCTCGGTTTCGGCGCCGCGTTGCTGGTGCTGCTCTCGCTGCTGTGGATCGGTCTGACCTGGGGCCTGAAAGCCTTGCGCCGGCTCAGTCAGGAGCTGGACGAAATCGAAGGCGGCACCCTCGAAAGCCTCAGCGAACAGCACCCCCGTGAATTGCTGCGCCTGACCGGCTCGCTCAACCGCTTGCTGCACAGTGAACGCCAGCAGCGCAGCCGTTATCGCGACTCTCTCGACGATCTGGCCCACAGCCTGAAAACCCCGCTGGCGGTGTTGCAGGGCGTCAGCGAAGACATGGCCCAGCGCCCCGAAGATCGCGATCAGGCCTGGGTGCTGCAAACCCAGATCGAACGCATGAGCCAGCAGATCAGCTACCAATTGCAGCGCGCCAGCCTGCGCAAAAGCGGTCTGGTACGCCATCAGGTGCGCCTGCGGCCGGTGCTCAAAAGCCTGTGCGACACGCTGGACAAGGTCTACCGCGACAAACGTGTGCGCGTGGCGTTCGACCTGCCGGAACACTGCTACGTGCCGATCGAGCAGGGCGCCTTGCTGGAAATGATGGGCAACCTGCTGGAAAACGCCTATCGCCTGTGCCTCGGCGAAGTACGCATCAGCGTGCGCGAAAGCCTGGCCGGGATCGAGTTGTGCATCGAAGACGACGGCCCGGGTGTTCCGCAGCATCAGCGTGCGCGGATACTTGAGCGTGGTGAGCGTTTGGATCGCCAGCATCCGGGACAGGGGATCGGGCTGGCGGTGGTCAAGGACATCATCGAGAGCTACAACGCGAAACTGACGCTGGGTGATTCACCAATGGGCGGGGCGGCGTTCAGGATTCATTTTCCGGCGTTGTGACCGCCTACTGTTCCTGCGCCCGATAAGCCCCCGGCGTCAGCCCCGTCCACTTCTTGAACGCCCTATGAAACGCCGACGGCTCGGAAAACCCGAGCTGTTCGGCGATCTGTTGCAACGACAGATCCGCACGCCCCAGGTGATAAATCGCGATGTCCCGCCGCAACTGGTCCTTCAACTCCTGAAAACTGGTGCCTTCCTCGCGCAAATGCCGGCGCAGGGTTTGTGGGCTGATGTGCAGGTGCGCGGCCACGGCTTCCAGGTCCGGCCAGCGCGCGCTGTCATGGCTGAGCAGGCGACGCAATCGACTGCTGAGGCTGTTGCCGTCATCCGGGCGTGACAGCAGGTCGGCGGGGGAGCGTTCAAGAAAATGCTTGAGCGTGCGTTCGTCCTGCAACAGCGGCATGTGCAGATAGCGATTGTGAAATACCAGGCTGCTCTGGGGTGCGGAAAACTCCAGCGGGCAGGAGAACAGCAAATCGTATTCGGCCCCGTGCACCGGTTTCGGGTAGCTGAAAGTGGCCTGTTCCAGGCGAATCCGCTGGCCGATCAGCCAGCTGCCGAGGCGATGCCAGATCACCAGCAGGCTCTCGCTGAGAAAGTGATCCGGATCCCACCATTGCGCATCGTCGAGGCTCAGGCGCACCCATTCGTCTTCATGGGTCAGGGTCAGGCGCGGAGCGTCGGGGAATAGGCTATAAAACAATAAGCCGCGTTGCAGAGCCTTTTCCAGGCTGCGGCAATGAATGATGGCGTGGCACATCATGGCGAAGCTGCCGGGTTTGCTCTGCGCGTTGCCGAAGCCCAGGCATTCGTCGTCCAGGGCCAGCCACAGGTTCTGGATCAGTTGGGTGAATTGTTCCGGGGCGATCCGCGCACGCGGCTCGTCGAGCAGTTCGGGACTGATACCCAGTTGCAGCAGCAGGCCCGAATAATCGAACCCGCGACGGCGTGCGCCACCGAGGGCGGCACGGGCGAAATGACTGGCGATGGTGCGTTCGCGCATAAGCGGCAAATCCTTCCTCTGGCGACCGATGGTAGCCGGCGGCCTTGATCGGCAACAAGGCGGATTTCCGCCAAATTGTAGGACGAGACCCGGTGCGTTGGCGGAAATCCGCCATACTTGGGTAACCGAATGGTGACACAGAAAAACCTGCATCCCCTGATATCAAAAGGCTTGCAGCGAATTGCACCAAAGTGGCACGAGGTT
Source organism: Pseudomonas sp. FW215-R2 (assembly GCF_058789255.1). Lineage (NCBI taxonomy): Bacteria > Pseudomonadati > Pseudomonadota > Gammaproteobacteria > Pseudomonadales > Pseudomonadaceae > Pseudomonas > Pseudomonas sp. FW215-R2. Next base: position 102,915 of record NZ_JBYTBO010000011.1, on the reverse strand, counting down.
TGCGATAAGAGCGACAGAAGCGTGCGCCGAGCCGGTCCGGAAAGCGTCGTTCGACACAACAAATCCCTCCAGTGCAGGAGGGTTCGCAATTCAAGTGTCGCGTTCAACAGATGGATGTTGCTACGCGGGACTCTTGAGGAACTTTGCAATGACGACTCGTCAGCCACTGTACAAATCCCTGTATTTCCAGGTGATCGTCGCAATCTGTATCGGTATTGCGCTCGGCCACTACTACCCGCAGTTCGGCGTGGCCGTAAAGCCGCTGGGTGACGGGTTCATCAAACTGATCAAAATGATCATCGCGCCAATCATCTTCTGCACCGTGGTCAGCGGCATCGCCGGCATGCAGAGCATGAAATCGGTCGGCAAGACCGGTGGCTATGCACTTCTGTACTTCGAAATCGTTTCGACCATCGCACTGCTGGTCGGTCTGGTTGTGGTCAACATCGTGCAGCCGGGCAACGGCATGCACATCGATGTCGCCACCCTCGACGCCTCGAAAGTCGCCACCTACGTGGCACAGGGCGCTGACCAGAGCGTTGTCGGCTTCCTGCTCAACGTGATTCCGACCACTATCGTCGGCGCGTTCGCCACCGGTGACATCCTGCAAGTGCTGATGTTCTCGGTGATCTTCGGTTTCGCCCTGCATCGCCTGGGTGCCTACGGCAAGCCGATCCTGGACTTCATCGATCGCTTCGCCCACGTGATGTTCAACATCATCAACATGATCATGAAGCTCGCGCCAATCGGTGCCTTCGGTGCGATGGCGTTCACCATCGGTGCCTACGGTGTCGGCTCGCTGGTGCAACTGGGTCAACTGATGATCTGCTTCTACATCACGTGCCTGGCGTTCATCCTGATCGTGCTCGGCGGTATCGCCCGCATGCACGGCTTCAGCGTGCTGAAGATGATCCGTTACATCCGTGAAGAGCTGCTGATCGTGCTGGGTACTTCCTCGTCGGAATCGGTACTGCCACGCATGCTGATCAAGATGGAGCGTCTGGGCGCGAAGAAATCGGTAGTGGGTCTGGTGATCCCGACCGGTTACTCGTTCAACCTCGACGGTACCGCGATCTACCTGACCATGGCGGCCGTGTTCATCGCCCAGGCGACCGACACCCACATGGACATCACTCACCAGATCACTCTGCTGGTGGTGCTGCTGCTGTCCTCCAAAGGCGCAGCCGGTGTGACCGGTTCGGGCTTCATCGTGCTGGCCGCCACCCTGTCGGCGGTAGGTCACCTGCCGGTGGCCGGTCTGGCGCTGATCCTGGGTATCGACCGCTTCATGTCCGAAGCCCGCGCCCTGACCAACCTGGTCGGCAACGCCGTTGCCACCATCGTTGTGGCCAAGTGGGTCAAGGAACTGGACACCGACGTGCTGCAAACCGAGCTGGCCTCGGGCGGTCGCGGTATCGTTGACCAGCGTCACGAAGACGACCTGGGTGTGGCCGAAGGCCCAACCCCGAGCAATGTGAAGTAAGCATCGCTTGATTGGAAAAACCCGCTTCGGCGGGTTTTTTCATGTCTGTGATTTGAGCGGGCGATTTGAGCGCAACGGTCAGTGCAACTGATGCATCCGGTAATTGCCCCATCGCCGACGGCTGCCTAGGCTGCAAGCATCGTTGATGGAGATCGCCCATGTCTGCACCGTTGGCCTCACTGAAGATTCTGGATTTCTCGACCCTGCTGCCGGGACCGTTCGCCTCGCTGCTGCTGGCGGACATGGGCGCCGAGGTGTTGCGCATCGAATCGCCGACCCGCCTCGACCTGTTGCGGGTTTTGCCGCCCCACGATCACGGAATCTCGGCCAGCCACGCCTACCTGAACCGCAACAAGCGCAGCCTGGCGCTGGATCTCAAACAGCCCGAGGCGCTGGAGCTGGTCAAGCAGTTGCTGGCGGACTACGACATCGTGCTGGAACAGTTCCGCCCCGGTGTGATGGAGCGGCTGGGGCTGGGTTACGAGGCACTGAAGGCGATCAATCCGAAGCTGATTTACGTGTCGATCACCGGTTACGGCCAGACCGGCCCGTACAAGGATCGCGCCGGACACGACATCAACTATCTGGCACTGGCCGGGCTCTCCAGCTACACCGGGCGCGCCGACAGTGGGCCGTTGCCGTTGGGCATGCAGGTGGCGGATATCGCGGGTGGCTCGCTGCACGGGGTGATCGGTTTGCTGGCGGCGGTGATTTCCCGCCAACAGACCGGGCAGGGCACGCACCTGGATGTGAGCATGACTGACTGTGCGTTCAGCCTGAACGCCATGGCTGGCGCCGGGTATCTGGCCTGCGGTGAAGAACCGGGCTGGGAGGATCAGATGCTCAATGGCGGCAGTTTTTACGATTACTACCGCTCCCGCGACGGGCGCTGGATGTCGGTGGGCAGTCTGGAGCCGGCCTTCATGCAGCAATTGTGCGCAGCGTTGGGCCAGCCGGAACTGGCGGCCCAGGGTTTGTCACCCAAGCCTGAGCAGCAGCGGGCGCTCAAGGAGGCGTTGAAGGTCGAGTTCGAGAAGCATGACTTTGCTGAACTGCGCGAGCTGTTCGCCGGGATCGATGCCTGTGTCGAGCCGGTGTTGAATCTGGGCGAGGCGGTGCAGCATCCACAGTTGCAGGCGCGGGAACTGGTGACACAGGTGCCCCGTGGGGATGGCTCTTCGCAGTCGCAGATCGCTTGTCCGCTGAAGTTCTCCGAGGCATTGCCGGCGCCGCGACATGTCGGGGCGGCGCTGGGGCAGCATACGGATCAGGTGTTGGGGGAGTTGGGCTTGAGCCCGGAGCGAATTGCCGAATTACGTGCCGCGAAAGTCGTCGCGTAGCTCGCAGCTCCCAGTTAGCAGATCGTTCCCACGCTCTGCGTGGGAATGCCGCCATGGACGCTCCGCGTCCACTGTGACGCAGAGCGTCACGGGATACATTCCCACGCAGAGCGTGGGAACGAGGTGGGGACTTACTCGACCCGCATCTCGCCACTGAATACCAGGGTGTTGCGACAGCGACGGCACAAATAGCGCCGACCTTGCCTGACCAGGCTATGGCGCTGGGCTGAAAACGGAAAATCACTGTCGGCGCACGGGCATTTGTAAATGTAGCGGGTCACGCTGCGGCGTTTGACGGCGTAGGTATGGCAGCGGTCCGGCGGCAATTCGTAGACGCCGCGCATGATCAGTTGCCACTCCTCGCCGTGGGGCTGGATGCGGTCACCGAACAGTTGATGGGCGATCAGGTGCGCGACTTCGTGGGCCACGGTCTGCTTGAGGAAGTGTTCGGCGTTCTCCCGATACAGCTGCGGGTTGAAGCGCAGCAGGTTCTCGTGCAGATGCGCGACCCCGGCTTTTTGCCCGCGCAGCTTGAGGCTCACCACGGGGCGTTTGAAAGGACGTTTGAAAAAGGATTCAGCGAGTTGGAAACAGTCTTCGACGCGGGTATTGAGTTGCTCGGGCATGCTTGATGGATCTCCAGAGGCGTCGAGTATGCCGCAACCCCGGGGCGTTGCGAATCGCCGAACTGCCGAATGGTCGTCGCTCTTTTTCAACCGGCACGAGAAGGCCGCCTTGCGGCGGCCTGTGTTGGCGGATCTTGTTCTTCTCGGGTTGGATCGGTCGTCAGTTGGTGTAGACGGGCCCCACGCCCAGTCCCCAGACAATCACGGTAAACGCCATGATGGCGACCAGCACCACCAGACCCACCGCCAGCACCGAGCTGGAAAACAGGAACCCCTCGTCGGACGGAATGTTCATGAAGGTCGGCAGACCCACATACAGCAGGTACACCGTGTAGCAGATGGCCGCCGTGCCGACGATCATCCCCAGCCACATATGCGGATACAACGCCGCCAGCCCGCCGACGAACAACGGTGTCGCGGTGTAGGTGGCAAACGCGACGCAACGGGCCAGGCTCGGATTGGCGTCATAGGTACGGGCCATCCAGTGCACGAAGGCCCCCATGACCGCGACCCCGCCGAGCATCGCCAGGTACGACATGACGGTCATCCAGATCGCGCTTTCGACGGTGAGCATCACCGGCGCGCGGTTACCGATTACCCAGCCGACCTGAGTCGTGCCGATAAAAGCCGAAATAGCGGGGATCGCCGCCAGAATCAGCGTGTGCGTCAGGTACATGTGGCTGATGCTTTCCTCTTGGTCGCCACGGATTTCCTTCCATTCCTGATCGGGGTGGGTAAAAAGTCCCACTACGTGATGGATCATGCCAGTCACTCCTCTCGTTATTGCCATCGCCCCCCAGCGGAGCGCCTACGGGCCAATGTGGCCGAGCAAATACAGGTCTTCAGATTGTGTGCGACCTTATGTCGCAGTATAGGAAGGTCTTAACCGCACAGGTATTAGGGTCTTAGAGCAAATCGCGCTGTAAACCGGCGGGGTAATCGCGTCGGGGTCTGTGCAAACGGGCAATCGAAGGGGCGACAACCTGTGGCCACAACCCTGGTGTTTTTGCGTAAAATGCCCGCCTTTCGTCACACCTCACGGATTTCGCGTCATGGGCACTCTTACGGTCAACCAGAACAAACTGCAAAAGCGCCTGCGCCGCCTGGCCGGCGAAGCGGTCGCCGACTTCAACATGATCGAAGACGGCGACAAGGTCATGGTCTGCCTGTCCGGGGGCAAGGACAGCTACACCATGCTCGACGTGCTGATGCACCTGCAGAAGGTTGCACCGATCAAGTTCGAGATCGTCGCCGTGAACATGGACCAGAAGCAGCCAGGCTTCCCCGAGCACGTGCTGCCGGCCTACCTGAAAGAGCTGGGCATCGAGTACCACATCGTCGAGAAAGACACGTACTCGGTGGTCAAGGAGCTGATTCCTGAAGGCAAGACCACCTGCTCGCTGTGCTCGCGCCTGCGTCGCGGCACGCTGTACACCTTCGCCGACGAAATCGGCGCGACCAAAATGGCCCTCGGTCATCACCGCGACGACATCGTCGAGACGTTTTTCCTCAACATGTTCTTCAACGGCTCCCTCAAGGCGATGCCGCCGAAGCTGCGCGCCGACGACGGGCGCAACGTGGTGATCCGTCCGCTGGCCTACTGCAACGAGAAAGACATCCAGGCCTACTCGGACTTCAAGCAATTCCCGATCATTCCGTGCAACCTCTGTGGTTCCCAGGAAAACCTGCAACGTCAGGTGGTCAAGGAAATGCTTCAGGACTGGGAACGCAAGACCCCGGGTCGTACCGAAAGCATCTTCCGCAGCCTGCAGAACGTGATCCCGTCGCAGCTGGCTGACCGTAATCTGTTCGACTTCACCAGCCTGAAGATTGATGAAACCGCCGCTTCGCGTTTCGTCAACGTGGTGAACCTGTAAGCGATCCGATCGCTTGAAAAAAACGGCGCTCGCGGGCGCCGTTTTCAATTCGTTTTCTAGGAGAGGGCATGCGCGATTACAAGTGGCTGCACGAATACTGTCTGAACCGCTTCGGTTCGGCGGCTGAACTGGAAGCCCATCTGCCCGTTCCCAAGACCCCGACGCAACTGCGCCAGATCAGCGACGACCGTTATCTCTCGACCATGGCCCTGCGGGTATTTCGCGCCGGGCTCAAGCACAGTCTGGTGGACGCCAAGTGGCCGGCCTTCGAGGAAGTATTCTTCAAGTTCGACCCGGAAAAAGTCGTGCTGATGAGCGCCGAACACCTTGAGCGGCTGATGCAGGATGCGCGGATCATCCGTCACCTGGGCAAACTCAAAAGCGTGCCGCGCAATGCGCAGTTCATTCTGGACGTCGAGAAAGAGAAGGGCAGTTTCGGCGCGTTGCTCGCCGACTGGCCGGTGACCGATATCGTTGGCCTGTGGACCTACCTGAAAAAGCACGGCCACCAATTGGGCGGGCTGTCGGCGCCACGCTTTCTGCGGATGGTTGGCAAGGACACCTTCGTGCCGAGCTACGACGTGGTCGCGGCGTTGAATGCACAGAAGATCGTCGACAAGGTGCCGAGCAGTCTGCGGGATCTGGCGACGGTGCAGAGCGCGTTCAACCAGTGGCATGAAGAAAGCGGCGGGCGACCGATGAGCCAGATATCGATGATGCTGGCGTATACCGTCAATCATTGAGACCGAGTGATCGTTCCCACGCTAAACGTGGGAACGATCTCGGGACAGCTGTCAGGCGACGGAGACTTCGCCTTCGCCGGCCAGTTTGCGGTTCAGCTGATACCGCCACCGCACATACAGCAGCGCCGAGCAGAACACCGCCAGACTGGCGATCATCTCCAGCACGCCGAACAGCTGCCGGCTCGGGTCATACGCCGCCAGTGCGCCCTTGATGAAATACAGGTTCACCACGAAGCACATCCACGAATGCCCGCGGGCGCTGCCCATGATCATGCCCGGTGCGAGCACGATCCACGGGATCAGCTCGATCAGCAGAATCACCCACGGCCGCGCACCATGCAAGTCGGCGAACAGCAGGTAATAAGCGGCGAGCAGTCCGGCCAATCCAAAGAAACACAGCAGACTGACGACCCGCATTGCCCTTACCCGTGGCTCCAGCCATTCGACGGCGGGCAGGATTTTCGGCTTTTTCGCCATCTCAGTTCCCCAGCTTCAAAGCCGTTTTGGCCAGGCGTGCGCCCAGTGCGCGGCACAGCGCCACTTCGTGCTGATCGAGACCGCTTTTGCCATCGGCCCCGGCGTGATGGCTGGCACCGTAAGGCGTGCCGCCGCCCTGGGTTTCCAGCAGCGCCGACTCGCTGTAGGGCAGACCGGTGATCAGCATGCCGTGGTGCAGCAGCGGCAGCATCATCGACAGCAGCGTGGTTTCCTGACCGCCGTGCAGGCTGGCGGTGGAGGTGAACACGCCAGCCGGTTTGCCGACCAGCGCGCCGGTCAGCCACAGGTTGCTGGTGCCGTCGAGGAAGTACTTGAGCGGCGCGGCCATGTTGCCGAAACGGGTCGGGCTGCCAAGGGCCAGGCCGGCACAGTTCTTCAGGTCATCCAGCGTGGCGTACAGCGCGCCTTCATCAGGAATGTCCGGCGACACGGCTTCGCACTCGGTGGAGATCGCCGGCACGGTGCGCAGGCGCGCTTCGAGGCCCGCCTGTTCAACGCCACGGGCAATCTGCCGGGCCATCTCGTTGGTCGAGCCGCTGCGGCTGTAATACAGAACCAGAATGTACGGCGCACTCACGGCAACAGCTCCAGGATCTGCTCCGGTGGACGGCCGATCACGGCTTTGTCGCCGGCTTCGAGAATCGGGCGCTCCATCAACTTGGGATGCGCCGCGATGGCCTCGATCAATTGTTTCTCGGTGAGACTGGCATCGGCCAGGTTCAGGGTCTTGTATTCGTCTTCGCCGGTGCGCAGCAGTTGCCGTGCGCTGATCCCCAGCTTGCCGAGCAGGGCCTTGATCTGCGCGGCGTCCAGCGGCGTTTCCAGGTAGCGCACCACGTTCGGTGTCAGGCCACGGGCTTCGAGCAGTTCGAGCGCACCGCGGGATTTCGAGCAGCGCGGGTTGTGATAAAGCGTCAGATCGGTCATGGGCGGGTCGCTTCTTGCGTAGAGTGGCGGCTATTCTAACTGTGCAGCGCGCAATCCAGAACCTTGGGAGGCGATGGGTCGCAGGCGCATTCAATTTTTGACAAGGAACATGACATGACACGGCGACTGGCAGCGGCATTGACGATCATCGGGGCGTTGATGCTGGGGGGCTGCGGTAACGACTACGGCATTGACCAGAACGGGCAGAAGGTGGCGTCCGAACGTCTGGACAAACAATGGGTCGTGCTCAACTACTGGGCCGAATGGTGCGGTCCGTGCCGCACGGAAATCCCGGAACTCAATCATCTGGCGGACGAGCTCAAGAGCAAGAAGATCGGTGTGTTCGGGGTCAACTTCGACAACGTGCAGGGCGAAGAACTGAAAGGTGCCAGCGAGAAACTCGGCATCAAGTTCACCGTGCTGGCGCAGGATCCGGCGGACTTGTTCGAACTGCCGCGCAGCGAAGCCTTGCCGGTGACCTACATCATCGACAACAAGGGCAAGGTGCGGGAACAGTTGATGGGCGAGCAGACGGCGGCGGGGGTGATGGCGAAGCTTGAGGCGTTGAAGGCGGCCAACTGAGGATCGTTCCCACGCTGTGCGTGGGAACGATTGGAAGGCTCAGCCTTCTTCCAGCCACCAGCGTAATGGCTTGCCCTCGGCAGGCCAGAAACGCATCTGCTCGATTGGCGAGATATCCCAGCGCTCCACACGCTCCAGCGCCTGGAGGAAGCGTTGCTCCTGCTCCATCAGCGCCGGGGCACACAGTTTGCGGGTCTTGCCGATCTTGCCGAAGCTGAGCTTGTCGCCTTCCAGGGTGTAAGGCGCGAACCAATGGTTGCAGCCGCCGTTGCCATACGCCCGGCCATCATCGCCGAGGGTCACGGTCAGGTGGCTGTAGTCCATCAGTGGCCGCTCGCCGATCCACTCCAGAATGTAGCTGCGGTTCTGTTGCAGTTGCACAGGCTCCGCGGCGCAACCCATCAGGCCGGCGCCGACAGCGGCGGTCAGGGCCAGGTGTTTCATCACACCGGCTCCTGGCATTTCGGGCACAGGTGCTTGTCATCGACGGCTTTCCAGCCCAGTTCGGCGATACGCGCCGTGGCGGCCGGTTTTTCTGCCGGTTTGCCGAGCTTGGCGTCCACCGCGAATTCGAAGCTCAGTTCCTTGGCGCAGCTGTCGCAGTTGACCTGCCAGGTGTGGATCGCCAGTTCGCCGAACACCGGGCCGGTGGTCATCGCGGTCCATTGACCCGGCGGGTTGATCAGGTGGCGGACGGTGTCGACGGTCAGGCGCATGGACAAGTCCTTGCTGCCTTTGAGGGTCACGACCAGCACGTCGCCGATACGGATCGAGCCACCGTTGCCGGTAACCTGATAACGGCCCGGTACGAGGGCGCGGCATTCGGTGAGGGTGTGTTGCGGGTTCATCAGGGTGTAGCGGAAATCGTGTTCGACCATGGGTCCTCCAAATATGCGCGACATGCTAGCACGGGCTTGATTGCAGAATAACGCGCGCTTGCGACCTTCGATCCGGTTCAAATCGACACTACAGTCGTGGCACACTGCCGCCTTCATCTCTAAGGAACGGAACATGGCGCTGATCGAATGTTATGAATGCAAGCGGAGCATCAGCCCCGAAGCGAAGACCTGCATTCATTGCGGGGCTCCGATGACGGGGAAACATGCACCGCTGCAGGCGACCCGACCGGCCACCGCGACATCAACGATTTCCTTTGGCAGTCTGCCCCGGAACAAGGCGGTTGCCGACGCTTTCGTCGCAGAATCCGCTTCCACTCCAGCCCCGGCGCCGAAAGTAATGCCCGCCGCCGCTGGACGCCGGCGCCGGCAACAGGCCGAACAAGCGGTCGAACTTCAGTTGAATGCCGATGGCTCTCGCCCGGTGGAGGGCTGGCTGAAGGTCATGGCGTTCCTGATGCCGATCATCTTTGTCTGGTTCCTGCTGCGCCGGGGCCACTCCCTCAAGCAGCGACTGATTGGCTTCGGCTGGCTGGCGCTGCTGATTTTATGCGTGGCGATTACCCCGACTCCGCCTCCGGCCTGACGATCGATTGTCAGCCCTCGACCTGGTTCTGCGGCGTTCCTGCCGCCCAGGTCGCGATGTTGTGCAGGGTGGTGGCGGCAATCGCGCCCAGCGCCTCGCGGGTCAGGAACGCCTGATGCGCGGTGATGATCACGTTGGGAAAAGTCAGCAGCCGCGCCAGCACATCGTCCTGTAATGGCAGGTCGGAGCGGTCTTCGAAAAACAGCTGCGCTTCCTCCTCATAAACGTCCAGTCCCAGATAACCCAGTTGACCGTCCTTCAGGGCGTCGATCAGCGCCGGGGTGTCTACCAGACCACCGCGGCCGGTGTTGATCAACATCGCGCCCGGCTGCATGTGCGCCAGCGAATCACGGTTGATCAGGTGCTTGCTCTGCTCGTTGAGCGGGCAGTGCAGGCTGATGATCTGCGATTGTTCGAGCAGTTGCGGCAGGCTCAGGTAGCGCGCCCCCAGAGCTTCGACGGCCGGGTTCGGATACGGATCGAAGGCCAGCAGCTCGCAGCCGAAACCGTGCATGATTTTCGCGAACGTCGCGCCGATCTGACCGGTGCCGACAATGCCGACGGTCTTGCCCACCAGATCGAAACCGGTCAGGCCGTGCAGGCTGAAATCGCCTTCGCGGGTGCGGTTGTAGGCTCGGTGCAGTCGGCGATTGAGCGCAAGAATCAGCGCCACCGCATGCTCGGCCACCGCGTGGGGCGAGTAGGCCGGTACGCGCGTGACGACCAGTCCCAGGCGTTTGGCGGCGCTCAGGTCGACATGGTTGTAACCCGCCGAGCGCAGGGCGATCAGCCGGGTTCCGCCGGCCGCCAGACGTTCCAGCACGGGCGCGCTGAGGTCATCGTTGATGAAGGCACAGACCACTTCATGCCGGTCGGCCAGCGGTGCCGTGTCGAGACTCAGTCGGGCCGGTTGAAAGTGCAGCTCGATGCCGGCCGGGCAGTCGGCGGCGAGAAAACTGTCGCGGTCGTAGGTCTGGCTGCTGAAAACGATCGTGCGCATGCAATCCTCCTGAAGCATCGACGCGGGCGCGAATCACCCGCGACCACTTTAGCCGCGTCGGCGTTGATCGGCATTGCCGTGGATCAGGCGCTGATCTTCGCCTGCGCCGCCAGACGATTGATCGCCCGCTCCAGTTCATCCAGAGCGCTGGAAGCCTTGGGGTCTTCCTGTTTGAGCAGGGTCTCGCTGCGCTGGCAGGCCGCGCGCAATTGCGGAACGCCGCAGTAGCGGGTGGCGCCGTGCAGGCGATGCACCCGCTCGATCAGGCCGGTCTGGTCGTGGCTGTCGCGGGCGCTGCGGATCGCTTCGCGGTCGGCCTCAAGGGACGCCAGCAACATGGCCAGCATGTCCGCTGCCAGATCCGCCTTGCCGGCGGCCAGACGCAGGCCTTCTTCCTGGTCGAGTACCGGCAGGTCCTGATGGCCCGCCAGGCTTTCGCTGTTGCGGTCCGGTGCCTGATTGCGCAATGCCAGTCCTGTCCACTTCAGCACCACTTGGGTCAGTTGCCGTTCGCTGATCGGCTTGGTCAGGTAGTCGTCCATGCCGCTTTGCAGCAGTGCGCGTTTTTCGTTGGCCATGGCGTGGGCGGTGAGGGCGACGATCGGCAGTGGTGTGCAATGGCGTTCGCTTTCCCACTGACGGATCGTCTCGGTGCTCTGACGCCCGTCCATGCCTGGCATCTGCACGTCCATCAAGACCAGATCGAAGGTTTCGCTCTGCACAGCCTTGACCGCCGCGTAGCCGCTTTCGACGGCCAGCACCTTGGCGCCCATGTCTTCGAGCAGGGTCTGCACCAGCAACAGGTTGGCCGGGTTGTCGTCGACACACAGCACTTTCGGTGCACGGCTCGACAGCGGTTCGCCGGGTTCGCTGCGCGTCTGGCGCGGGTTGACCATGTCCGACAGTGCCCGGCGCAGTTTGCGCGTGCAGGCCGGTTTGGACTGGAGCTGGCTGTGCGGGTTGGGTACCGACAGATGGAACAGCGTCAGTTCGGTGGTCGGGCACAACACCAGTACCCGGCAGCCGAGGTGTTCGAGGTCCCAGATGTGCTGGTTGAGTCGTTCCGGCGGCATGTCGTTGCTGGTGATGCCGAGCACGGCGAGGTCGATGGCCTGATCGGTCTGGTGGGCGCCAGTGACGCCATTGGTCAGGCTTTCCAGGGTATTGAACGGCGTGACGTCGAGCCCGCAGTCTTCCAGTTGATGCTGCAACGCCTGACGCGCCAGTTCGTGGTTTTCCAGTACCGCTACCCGGCGGCCGAGCAGCGGTGCGGCGGGCAGGTCTTCGGCATCGTCGCGGGTCTTGGGCAGGCTCAGGCTGATCCAGAACTCCGAGCCTTCGCCCGGGGTGCTGTCGACGCCGATCTCGCCGCCCATCTGTTCGATCAGGCGCTTGGAAATCACCAGCCCCAGACCGGTGCCGCCGGGCTGACGCGACAGCGAGTTGTCAGCCTGGCTGAAGGCCTGGAACAAGGCGCGCACGTCCTGGTTCGACAGGCCGATGCCGGTGTCCTGAATGCTGATGCGCAGTTGCACGCTGTCTTCGTGTTCTTCTTCGAGCATCGCGCGGGCGACGATGGTGCCTTCGCGGGTGAACTTGATCGCGTTGCTCACAAGGTTGGTGAGGATCTGCTTGAGCCGCAGCGGATCGCCGACCAGCGACAGCGGCGTGTCGCGATAGACCAGACTCACCAGTTCCAGCTGCTTGGCGTGGGCCGCGGGGGCGAGGATGGTCAGGGTGTCCTGCAACAGATCGCGCAGGTTGAACGGAATATGATCGAGCACCAGTTTGCCGGCCTCGATCTTCGAGAAGTCGAGAATCTCGTTGATGATCCCCAGCAGGCTGTCGGCGGACTTTTCGATGGTGCCCAGATAGTCGAGCTGGCGCGGGGTCAGCTCGCTTTTCTGCAACAGATGAGTGAAACCGAGAATGCCGTTGAGCGGTGTGCGGATTTCGTGGCTCATGTTGGCGAGGAACTCGGACTTGATCCGGCTCGCTTCCAGCGCTTCCTTGCGGGCCAGGTCCAGTTCGATGTTCTGGATCTCGATGGTCTCCAGGTTCTGGCGCACGTCTTCGGTGGCCTGATCGACGCTGTGCTGCAATTCTTCCCGGGCGTTTTGCAGGGTGCCGGCCATGCGGTTGATGCCGGACGCCAGTTCATCCAGTTCCTGACTGCCGAGGGGCGGCAGGCGGGTTTCCAGATGACCGTCCTTGAGTTGCGCGACCGCCTGTTTGATCTGGCTGATCGGGCGATTGATCGTGCGGCCCATGCGCAGGGCCAGCAGTGCGGCGCCGGCCAGTCCCGCCGCAATCAGCAGCAGACTGGCGAACAGGCTGCGGTAGCCGCGCAGCAACATGCCGTTGTGCGAGAGTTCCAGTTCGACCCAGCCGAGCAGGCGGTCGGACTCTTCAGGGATCAGTTCGCCAGCGAGGTTGCGATGCTTGCCGAACACCGGCAGCAGATAACGGGTGGCGTCATTGCCGCTGCGCCGCAGCAGTTGTGTGCTGTCGCCGCTGGGGGCCTGGTTGAGCATGGTCGGGCCGGCGTGGGCCAGTGGTGAGCGGTCGGGTGCGAGGAAGGTCACCGCGCGCACGTCCGGCTGTTCAAGGGACTGGGTGGCGATGCGCTCGAGCAGATCGGAATCGCCGTGACCCATGGCCGGTGCCACCAGCGGCGCGAGTTGCTCGGCGATCATTTCGCCGCGCTGCATCAATTGGGCCTGCAGGTCGGACTGCTGCGTCCAGGTGAAATAGCCGCCCAGCACCAGTGCCATCAGGCTGGTCGGCAACAGGGTCAGCAACAACACGCGACCTTTGATTCCCAGTTTCTTGAGCACGCCTATCTCCTGCATCCCGCTGATCATTGACTCTTGCGTGCTTCCGGCACGCGGCATGGGCGCAGTGTAGCGATTTGCTTGCGGGCATTCCCGGGAAAAATCATGTCGTGATCCGTCGTTTCAGCACCGGTCATTTGTCCGACAGGTCAACCTTGGGTTGCCGGGCGGCGGGCAATCTTGAATAATCGCCCAACTGAGAATTATTTGCAGATAGTCATGACTCCTGTCTCTGTTGGCCAGCCACGCATTCTTTCCATCGAGGACGATCCCGTGCTCGGTGCCTATGTTCACGAGCAATTGGGGCGCAGCGGCTTCCAGGTCACCTGGTGCCAGAACGGCAGCGAGGGCCTGAGCATCGCCCGGCGCCAGCCATTCGATGTGGTGTTGATGGACATTCTGTTGCCGGGCCTCGATGGTCTGAATGTGCTGACGCAACTGCGCCAGAGTCATTCCACGCCAGTGTTGCTGATGTCGGCGCTGGGGGCCGAGGCCGATCGCATCAGCGGTTTTCGCCTGGGGGCTGACGACTATCTGCCCAAGCCGTTCAGCATGGCGGAGCTGCACGTGCGGATCGAAGCGATCTTGCGTCGGGTCGCTCTCGATCGGCGCCCGGCCGTCAGCGTTGAGCCGGTGGCGGCGGGCGGTCTGCACTTCGACGACGAGCAGTGCGAAGTGTCTTACTGCAATCAACCGGCCGGCCTGACCCGCAGCGAATACCGCCTGCTGGAAACCCTCAATCGCAATGATGAGGAGGTGCTGAGCAAGGCCTTCCTTTATCAGCATGTACTTCAGCGCGGTTACGCGGCCCACGACCGCAGCCTCGACATGCACATCAGCCAGATCCGCCGCAAACTCAAATCGATCGGCTACACCGAGCGGGAAGTGCGCACGGTGTGGGGCAAGGGCTATGTTCTGAGCGCCGTCGATGAGGGTGTCTGAACTTCCGGGTCGGCATTCGCTGTTCTGGAAACTGGCCTGTCTGCTGGTGGCGTTCTGTCTGTTGATGATCTGGCTGAGCTGGTCCTGGGGCCGTTATATGGAGGAGCGCAATCAGTTCCTCTCCGACGAGGCTCGCGGCACGCTCACGCGTTATGCCGCCGAAGCCGAAGCGGCTTGGCGGCGCGATCAGCGTGACGGCGTCGACCGCTGGTTACAGAGCATGGAATTGCGCGAAGCTGGTTGGGTCGGTGTGATCGACGGCAACTTGCAGTCGCTGAGCCGTGATCCATTGAACGAAAAGGAAATCCAGCACCTGACCTTTCTGCGGGGGCTCGACTGGCCGATTCACAAGAAAGGCCGGCCGTGGCTGCGTGTTCCCTTTCCCGCAGAACCCTCCGCCGGCAGCCTGGTCATCGAGTTGCCTGAGCGATTCCTGCCGGGCAAATACCGAGTGTTCTGGCGGGTGATTACCAACGGCGTGATTCCCGGCCTGTTCACCCTGTTGCTGTGCGTGGGCCTGTATCGCTTGCTGGTGGTGCCGCTGAACAACCTGCGCGAGCAGGCCAACGCGTGGCGTGCCGATCAATTGAATGTGCGCCTGTCGAGCGGCATCACCCAGCGCCCGGACGAACTCGGCGAACTGGCCCGGGCTTTTGACTCGATGTCCGAACGCCTGCAATCGACCGTTGCCCTGCAACAGCAATTGTTGCGCGACTTGTCCCACGAATTGCGCACGCCTCTGAGTCGCCTGCGGGTGGCCAGCGAAAGCGAGCAGGGTTTGTTGCCGTTGCGCGAACGCATTGGCCGCGAAGTCGATGGCATGCAGCGGTTGGTCGAAGACACCCTGCAACTGGCCTGGCTCGAAACCGAACGCGCACCGCTGCCGGACGAGGCGATCCAGATCCAGGCGTTGTGGGAAATGCTCACGGAAAACGCCTGTTACGAAAGTTGCTGTCCGGTGGGCCAGTTGCAATGTGCGGTGGATGCATCGTGCTGGGTGCGCGGCAATCTCAATACCCTGGCCCAGGCGCTGGAAAACATCCTGCGCAACGCGATCCGGCATTCGCCAGCGGGCGGCATCGTGCGGCTGGATGGCCGGCGTGACGGGGACTACTGGCATCTATGGCTGGAGGACGAGGGCGGCGGTGTGGCCGAGGCGGATCTGGAGCGGATCTTCTCGCCGTTCACCCGACTCGACGGCTCGCGGCCGGGGGACGGTGGATTTGGTCTGGGGCTGAGCATTGCGAGGAATGCGGTGCAGCGGCAGGGCGGGAGCCTTTGGGCTGAGAACGGCGAGTCAGGGTTGCGATTGAATTTGCGGTTGGTGGCGGATGATAGTGCCCTCAGTCCTGATGCCTTCGCTGGCAAGCCAGCTCCCACAGTGGACATGAATCGCCCGCAGATTGTGTGAGCGGTACAAGAAAGTGTCAGCACTGCTGACACTCTTTAAAAAGTCGCACCACCGGCGCGACTTTTACTGCTTATTCCAAGAAACCATAAGCACCACACTTTGCGTGATATGGGCCGCGCAGGTTTGCCGGTATGATAGGCGCCCCCGCTGTCCGGATTGCGAAAAACGCCATGACCTTGCAGTACCCAACCATCGCCGATTGCGTCGGCAACACGCCGCTGGTGCGTTTGCAGCGCCTGCCCGGTGTCACCAGCAACACCCTATTGCTCAAGCTCGAAGGGAACAACCCTGCGGGTTCGGTCAAGGATCGTCCGGCGCTGTCGATGATCACCCGTGCCGAGTTGCGCGGGCAGATCCACGCCGGCGATACGCTGATCGAAGCGACCTCGGGCAACACCGGGATCGCCCTGGCGATGGCTGCCGCGATCAAGGGTTACAAGATGATCCTGATCATGCCGGACAACTCCAGCGCCGAGCGTAAAGCGGCGATGACCGCTTATGGCGCGGAGCTGATTCTGGTCAGCCAGGAAGAGGGCATGGAAGGCGCTCGCGATCTCGCCCAGCGGATGGAAGCCGAAGGTCGTGGCAAGGTGCTGGATCAGTTCGCCAACGGCGACAACCCCGAAGCGCACTACACCACCACCGGCCCGGAAATCTGGCGCCAGACCCAGGGCACCATTACTCATTTCGTCAGTTCCATGGGGACCACCGGGACCATCATGGGCGTGTCGCGCTACCTCAAAGAGCAGAGTGACAGCGTGCAGATCATCGGCCTGCAACCGATGGAAGGCTCGGCCATTCCCGGCATTCGCCGCTGGCCGCAGGAATACCTGCCGAAGATCTATCAGGCCTATCGGGTCGATCGCATTGTCGACATGGCGCAAAGCGAAGCCGAAGACGTCACCCGTCGTCTGGCCCGCGAAGAAGGCATCTTCTGCGGCGTGTCCTCGGGCGGTGCGGTGGCAGCGATGCTGCGCCTGTCCAAAGAAGTTGAAAACGCGGTGATCGTCGCGATCATCTGTGACCGTGGCGACCGATACCTGTCGACCGGCATTTTCGACGCGCCCAACTGATGGCCAAGCACGAGAGAGGCCTGCGCTTCCAGCCCACCGGCGGCAGCAAGGCCCCGCAAATCCCGACCGGCAAAAAGCAGCGCTTGAAGATCGAGCGCCTGGCCAATGACGGTCGCGGCATCGCGTTTTTTGAAGGCAAAACCTGGTTCGTCCTCGGCGCTTTGGCGGGTGAAGAAGTCGAGGCGCGGGTGCTCGGCGCCCACGGCAAAGTGGTCGAGTCGCGTACCGAACGTGTGTTCACCGCCAGCGAATTGCGCCGCCCGGCAGCTTGTCAGCACGCCGGTCGTTGCGGCGGTTGCAGCGTTCAGCATTTGCCCCACGACGAACAGCTTGCCCTGAAACAGCGCATGCTCGCCGAACAGCTTTCACGCGTCGCCGGTGTCGAGCCTGAAGAGTGGGCTGCACCGTTGACCGGTCCGGAATTCGGCTACCGTCGCCGCGCCCGGGTGGCCGTGCGCTGGGACAGCAAGGCCAAAACGCTTGAAGTCGGTTTCCGCGCCGCCGGCAGCCAGGACATCGTGGCGATCAGCGAATGTCCGGTGCTGGTACAGCCCTTGCAACCGATCATGACCCGATTGCCGGAGATGCTCCGTCGCCTGAGCAAACCTCAGGCGCTGGGTCATGTGGAATTGTTCAGTGGCTCGTCCCTGGCCGTTCTGCTGCGCCACATGGCGCCGCTGTCCGAGGCTGACCTGACGATCCTCAAGGAATTCTGCGCGTTCCATGAAGCGCAGTTGTGGCTGCATGGCGAAGACGGGCCGCAACCGGTCGATGTCACGCAATCGCTGGGTTATCGCCTGGAACCGTGGGATCTGGAACTGGCCTGGCGGCCGGGAGATTTCATCCAGGTCAATGCCGGGGTCAACGAAGCCATGGTTGCCCAGGCCCTGGAGTGGTTGAAACCGACCGCCGATGAGCGCGTGCTCGACCTGTTCTGCGGTCTCGGCAACTTTGCCTTGCCGCTGGCCAAAGCTGTGCGCGAAGTAGTAGCGGTCGAAGGCGTGCAGACCATGGTCGATCGCGCCGCGGCCAATGCCGCTAGCAACAATTTGCATAACACAAAGTTTTTTCAGGCCGATTTATCCCAGCCTTTGACCGATGCCGAGTGGATCGGAAACGGCTTTTCTGCGGTACTCTTGGACCCACCGCGTGACGGTGCTTTCGAGGTGGTGCGCAAGCTCGCGACCCTGGGTGCCGAGCGGTTGGTTTATGTGTCGTGCAACCCTGCAACTCTGGCGCGCGATACGGTCGAATTGATCAAGCAGGGCTACCGGTTAAAACGTGCCGGGATTCTCGATATGTTTCCTCAGACGGCACATGTCGAGGCCATGGCGTTATTTGAAGCGAGCTAGGATGGCTCGTCTGATCCGACTGGTCCGCCCGTGCAGCGCTCGTCTTAGCCCCGCGAGTGCGAACGGGCAATACAGGTCAGTGATTTGACGCATTGAATCTGCGTCGTAGGGAAGGTAAAGCAAGATGGTACAGGTGAGAGCACACCAGCCGATCAACACCGACGGCAGTATCAATCTCGAGGCTTGGCTCGATCATGCGGTCAGTGTCGATCTGGCACTGGATCGCGAAGCCTTGAAAGAGGCCTGTGAGTTCGCTCGACAGGCCGAGCAACAGTCCAACGCAGCGAAGAATCTCTGGACCGAGGGCAGCGGCAGTTTCAGCACCGGCCTCGAAATCGCGGAGATTCTTGCCGACCTCAAGCTGGATCAGGATTCGCTGGTCGCGGCGGTGCTTTACCGTGGCGTGCGCGAAGGCCAGATCGAACTGGCAGCGGTCAGCCAGCGCTTCGGTCCGGTGGTCGCCAAACTGATTGACGGCGTGCAACGCATGGCCGCGATCAGCGCCAGCCTCAGTCCTCGCCAATCGATGGTGATGGGCACTCAGGGCCAGGTGGAAAACCTGCGCAAGATGCTGGTGGCGATGGTCGACGACGTACGCGTCGCACTGATCAAACTTGCCGAACGCACCTGTGCGATCCGCGCGGTGAAAACCGCCGACGACGAAAAGCGCAACCGGGTCGCCCGGGAAGTCTTCGACATCTATGCGCCGCTCGCCCACCGACTCGGCATCGGTCATATCAAATGGGAACTGGAGGACTTGTCCTTCCGTTACCTGGAACCCGACCAATACAAACAGATCGCCAAGTTGCTGCATGAGCGGCGGCTCGACCGCGAGCGTTTCATCGCCGACGTGATGACCCAGCTCAAGGACGAATTGCAGGCCACCGGCGTCGATGCCGACATCAGCGGCCGGGCCAAGCACATCTATTCGATCTGGCGCAAAATGCAGCGCAAGGGTCTGGAGTTCAGCCAGATCTACGACGTGCGTGCAGTGCGCGTGCTGGTGCCGGAAATGCGCGATTGCTACACCGCGCTCGGCATCGTCCACACCCTGTGGCGGCACATTCCGAAAGAGTTCGACGACTACATCGCCAACCCGAAAGAGAACGGCTACCGCTCGCTGCACACCGCGGTGATCGGTCCGGAAGGCAAGGTGCTGGAAGTCCAGATCCGTACCCATTCGATGCACGAAGAGGCCGAGCTCGGCGTCTGCGCGCACTGGCGCTACAAGGGCACCGACGTCAAGTCCGGCTCGAACCACTACGAAGAGAAAATCTCCTGGCTGCGTCAGGTGCTCGAGTGGCACGAAGAGCTGGGCGACATCGGTGGTCTGGCCGAACAGTTGCGGGTCGATATCGAACCGGACCGGGTCTACATCTTCACCCCGGACGGCCACGCCATCGATTTGCCGAAGGGCGCGACGCCGCTGGACTTCGCTTACCGCGTGCACACTGAAATCGGTCACAACTGCCGCGGCGCCAAGATCAACGGGCGGATCGTCCCGCTCAACTACAGCCTGCAGACCGGCGAGCAGGTCGAGATCATCACCAGCAAGCACGGTACGCCGAGCCGCGACTGGCTGAACTCGAACCTCGGTTACGTCACCACGTCCCGGGCGCGGGCGAAGATCGTTCACTGGTTCAAGTTGCAGGCTCGCGATCAGAACGTCGCAGCCGGCAAGACCCTGATCGAGCGCGAACTCAATCGCCTCGGTCTGCCGGCGGTGGATTTCGACAAGCTGGCCGACAAGGCCAACATGAAAACCGCCGAAGACATGTTCGCCGCCCTCGGGGCCGGCGACCTGCGTCTGGCGCAACTGGTCAACCTGGCGCAACAACTGGTCGAGCCGGAACGCGGCAACGAACAGCTGGAACTGATTCCACGCAAGGCCACCGGCTACAAGCCGGGCAAACGCGGCGACATTCAGATCCAGGGCGTCGGCAACCTGATGACCCAGATGGCCGGCTGCTGCCAGCCGTTGCCGGGCGATGCGATCGTCGGTTACATCACCCAGGGCCGCGGCGTGAGCATTCACCGTCAGGACTGCGCCTCGGTGCTGCAACTGTCCGGGCGCGAGCCGGAGCGGATCATTCAGGTCAGCTGGGGCCCGGTGCCGGTGCTCACCTATCCGGTGGACATCGTCATCCGCGCGTACGACCGTTCGGGTCTGCTGCGTGACGTCTCGCAGGTGCTGCTCAACGAGCGGATCAACGTGCTGGCGGTCAATACCCGCTCGAACAAGGAGGACAACACGGCGCTGATGTCCCTGACCATCGAGATTCCGGGGCTGGACGCACTGGGGCGGTTGCTGGGGCGGATTTCCCAGTTGCCGAACATCATCGAGACGCGGCGTAACCGGACTCCATGAAACCGACCTACAGCCTTGAAGACCTGTTGCACCTGATGAACCGTCTGCGTGACCCGCAGTTCGGTTGCCCGTGGGACATCAAGCAGACTTACGCGACCATCGTCCCGCACACCCTCGAGGAAGCCTACGAAGTCGCCGACGCCATCGAGCGCGGCGACTTCGATCACTTGCAGGGCGAGTTGGGCGATCTGCTGTTTCAGGTGGTGTATTACAGTCAGTTGGCGCGGGAAGAAGGGCGGTTCGAGTTTGCCGGGGTGGTCGACAGCATCACCCGCAAACTGATCCGTCGTCATCCGCACGTGTTTCCCACCGGTGATCTGTATGCGCCGCTGGACGTGCCGCGCCTGAACGAAGAGCAGGTCAAGCAGCGCTGGGAGGAGAT
Source organism: Pseudomonas sp. FW215-R2 (assembly GCF_058789255.1). Taxonomy (NCBI): domain Bacteria; kingdom Pseudomonadati; phylum Pseudomonadota; class Gammaproteobacteria; order Pseudomonadales; family Pseudomonadaceae; genus Pseudomonas; species Pseudomonas sp. FW215-R2. The sequence goes on along the minus strand of NZ_JBYTBO010000011.1, from coordinate 81,995 downwards.
CAAGGCCGAAGAACGCGCCGAGAAATCCGCCGCGCCGCAGCAACTGTCATTGCTCGACGATGTGCCCGCCGCGTTGCCGGCATTGTCCCGCTCGGCCAAGTTGCAGAAGCGGGCAGGGCAGGTCGGTTTCGACTGGCCGGACGCGTTACCGGTGCTGGACAAGGTGCGCGAAGAGCTCGATGAAGTGCTCGAAGCCATGTCCGAGAATGACCCGCAAGCGGTGGCCGACGAGATCGGCGACCTGCTGTTTTCCGTGGTCAATCTGGCCCGGCATCTGAAGGTCGATCCGGAAACCGCACTGCGTGGCGCCAATGGCAAGTTCGAAAGACGTTTCCGATTTATCGAACAGGCATTGCGCGACACCCACCGACCCATAGAAGATTGCACCCTCGAAGAGTTGGACGCCCTGTGGGGTGAAGCCAAACGTCAGGAAAAGAATTTGCCCAGCTGCGGCTGAGCCGTTGCCCAAGTGAGTAAGCATCAATGAGCCTTTCCCTTCGCGACCAGTTGCTCAAGGCAGGACTGGTCAACCAAAAGCAGGCCAAACAGGTCAGCAAAGACAAGCAGAAACAACAACGTCTGGCCCACAAAGGCCAGATCGAACTGGACGACTCCCAGCAGCGCGCTGCCCAGGAAGCTCAGGCCGAGAAGGTCAAGCGCGACCAGGAGCTGAACCGTCAGCAGCAGGAGAAGGCCGAGGCCAAGGCCCGCGCCGCGCAGGTCAAGCAGTTGATCGAAGTCTCGCGTCTGCCGAAGCTGACCACCGAGGACTACTACAACTTCGTCGACGACAAGAAGGTCAAGCGCATCTCGGTCAACACGCTGATGCGCAACAAGCTCAGCAGCGGTTCGCTGGCGATCGTGCACCATGCTGGCGGCTACGAAGTGATTCCTCGTGAGGCGGCCCTGAAGATTCAGGAGCGCGATCCACAGCGCATCGTGCAGCTCAACGAGAAGGTTGAAGAGGTCAATGCCGAGGACGATCCGTACGCGGCTTATGTGATCCCTGATGATCTGATGTGGTAAACGGGTCCCGCCGGGCTGTGAAGCTGCGCTGAAACGCCCAATAACGACAAACCCCGCTCATGGCGGGGTTTGTCGTTTTCAATGCTGTGGTTTGATTCAGGCAGAGCGTTGGTCACGTTGCCGTTCGAGCAGTTCCAGTTCGGCCTTGTAGTTGTGGGCGTCGATCTCGTTGTGGAACATGCCGACCAGCAAGTCTTGTTGATGCACATCCCAGATCCGTACACCGGCGGCTACGCCTTCATGGGACATGTGTGAATCGTCGCGTTCAGTTACTTTTACAGTCATCTGCTAGCTCCAATCTCTGTTATCTGCAGCAAGGCGTGTGCAGGCCTCTGTTATAGAATTTGTTAGCCTGCTAAGTAAACGCTCGATTCGTGCAATGTATCCTTGCGAAATCTGCAACAGTGCTGGAGCCCGCCAAATACGCGACATTCGGTCGCAGGGCAGTAAGTTGCATGACAGAAGTTTCATCTTGGCGCTGCTGAAAAACGCTTTTCTCCAGGCGAAAAAAAACGCCCCGAACCAGTCGGGGCGTTTTCATGTGCGGCTCAGCGGAAGGGAATTACTTGCCTTCCCAACGCTTCAGCACGAGGGTGGCGTTGGTGCCACCGAAGCCGAAGCTGTTGCTCATCACGGTGTTGATGGTGGCGTTTTCGCGGGTCTTGGTCAGCACCGGCAGATCGGCCACTTCAGGGTCCAGTTCGTCGATGTTGGCGGAACCGGCGATGAAGTTGCCTTCCATCATCAGCATGCAGTAGATCGCTTCGTGAACGCCGGCGGCGCCCAGGGAGTGACCCGACAGGCTCTTGGTGGAGCTGATGGCCGGGGCCTTGTCGCCGAACACTTCACGCACACCTTTCATTTCCGCGACGTCGCCGACCGGAGTCGAAGTGCCGTGGGTGTTCAGGTAGTCGATCGGGGTGTCGACAGTGGACATTGCCATCTGCATGCAGCGGATAGCGCCTTCGCCGCTTGGAGCCACCATGTCGTAGCCGTCGGACGTCGCGCCGTAGCCAACGATTTCCGCGTAGATCTTCGCGCCACGGGCCAGAGCGTGCTCCAGCTCCTCGACCACGACCATGCCGCCACCGCCAGCGATGACGAAACCGTCACGGTCGGCGTCGTAGGCACGGGAGGCTTTTTCCGGGGTGTCGTTGCGCTTGCTGGACAGGGCGCCCATTGCGTCGAACAGGAACGACTGGCTCCAGTGCTCCTCTTCACCGCCACCGGCGAACACGATGTCCTGCTTGCCCATCTGGATCTGTTCCATGGCGGTACCGATGCAGTGAGCACTGGTGGCGCAGGCAGAAGCAATGGAGTAGTTCAGGCCCTTGATCTTGAACGGAGTGGCCAGGCACGCCGAAACGGTGCTGCTCATGGTCCGCGTTACACGGTATGGGCCGACGCGCTTGACGCCTTTCTCGCGCAGGATGTCCAGCGCTTCCATCTGGTTCAGGGTCGACGCACCACCGGAACCTGCGATCAGGCCGGTACGCGGGTTGGACACCTGCTCTTCGGTCAGGCCGGAGTCGGTGATGGCGTCTTTCATGGCCAGGTAGGCGTAAGCCGCAGCGTGACCGACGAAGCGATAGATCTTGCGATCGATCAGTTCTTCAAGGTTGAGGTCGATGGAGCCGGAAACCTGGCTACGCAGACCCATTTCGGCATATTCCGGGTTGAACCGGATGCCAGGGCGGCTTGCACGCAGGTTAGCGGAGACGGTCTCTTTGTCATTGCCCAGGCACGAAACAATGCCCAGACCAGTGATAACGACGCGGCGCATGCGAATAACCCTTAGAAGTTGTCAGTGGAGGTGAACACGCCGACGCGAAGGCCTTCGGCGGTGTAGATTTCGCGACCGTCGACAGTCACCGAACCGTCGGCGATGGCCAGGTTCAGCTTGCCTTTGAGGACGCGCTTGATATGAATGTTGTAGGTGACTTTCTTGGCGGTCGGCAGGACCTGGCCGAAGAATTTCACTTCGCCCGAACCCAGCGCACGGCCGCGGCCCGGCAGACCTTGCCAGCCCAGGAAGAAGCCGACCAGTTGCCACATGGCGTCCAGACCCAGGCAGCCCGGCATCACCGGATCACCCTCGAAGTGGCAAGCGAAGAACCACAGGTCAGGGTTGATATCCAGCTCGGCGACCAATTCACCTTTGCCGTACTTGCCGCCTTCTTCGCTGATCAGGGTGATGCGATCCACCATCAGCATGTTCGGGGCGGGCAGTTGCGCGTTACCTGGGCCGAACAGCTCACCGCGACTGCAGCGCAGCAGGTCTTCCCGAGTAAAGGCGTTTTGTTTGGTCATGCGAGCTCCTCAATAATCCCATGCGGCAGGTGGGGCAAATCTTCCCGACCGATCGACGCGTTCATGCCTCGAACCGGCAGCCTACTCATAGACTATTGCGTTGTGGTGAAAGTCACAGCACCAAGGACATGAATGTACACTTGTGCACTGAAATTTTTATTCAAGCCCCTTTTGAGGCTCGTTCGGGTGCCTAAGACTGCCGCACTTTCGCTTTTCACGCCAGTCGCAGATGCTCGAAAGGGCCTCCCTACTGCACCCAGCGCTGCAGAATCTGCTGCAGGTCATTACGTTTGAACGGCTTGGCCAGGTAATCATTCATCCCCGCCGACAGGCAGTTTTCGCGGTCGCCCTGCAACGCGTTGGCGGTCAGGGCGATGATCGGTACATGACCGCAGCCGGGCAGGCGGCGGATCTGTCGGGTCGCCTCGTAACCGTCGATGATCGGCAAGCGGCAATCCATCAGGATAGCTTCATAACGACTGCCCCCGGCACTGCGCACGGCCTGCATACCGTCGGTGGCGACGCTCACAGTGAAGCCCAGACTGCGCAACATTGCCTCGATCACGGTCTGGTTGACCGGATTGTCTTCCACCAGCAAGACATTGCGACCTTCGCCGTGCGCATTGCCATCGATTGCACGCGGCGCCGCCAGTGCAGGCAATGCCTGCTTATATAGAGCCAACGGAATTTCCAGGGTAAACACCGAGCCGCGACCTTCTTCGCTTTGCGCGCGCAAGGTGCCGCCCATTCGCTCGGCCAGGGTACGGGCGATCGGCAAGCCCAGACCGGTTCCGCCATAACGACGCGAAATCGAGCTGTCGGCTTGCTGGAACGCGTTGAACATCAATTCCAGGCTTTCCGAAGAAATCCCGATGCCGCTGTCGCGCACCGAGCAGGTGAACCACAGCAATTCGTGATCCAGCGACTGCCACTGGGCCTCGATGCTGACGCGCCCCTGCTCGGTGAACTTCAGCGCATTGCCCACCAGATTGACCAGAATCTGCCGGATCCGCGTCGGGTCGCCCTGCACCTGCAAGCCGCGCAGGTCTTCGGGGATCCGCAGTTGCAACTCCAGGCCTCGCTGCGCCGCACTGTGCTGGAACGACTGCGCGCACGCACCGATCAGGTCGGCGAGGTTGAATGGAATGTGCTCCAGCTCCAGTTCCGAACGCTCGATGCGCGAGAAATCCAGAATGTCGTTGATCACCTTGAGCAAATGCTCGGTGGACTCGGAGGCCAGCGCCGCGTATTCGATCTGCTCCTCAGTCATTTCGGTGGTTTCGAGTAGTTGCAGCATGCCCAGTACACCGTTCATCGGGGTGCGCAGTTCATGGCTCATCATTGCCAGGAAATCCGATTTGGCGTTGTTGGCCTTTTCCGCCTCTTCGCGGGTCTGGATCAGTTGCGCCATCGCTTGATGCTGTTCGCGGCTGGCCTGTTCCAGGGCCTGGGCCAGATTGTTGATGTGTTGCGAAAGGGCGCCCAACTCGGTGTCATCGACAATCGGCAGCGGGGTCTTGTAGTCACCGTCCTGAATCGCCTTGACCGCATCGCCGATATCGCGGATCGGCTGCGACAGGCTGCCGGCCAGTCGCCGCGCCAGGACAAAGGTGAAGAGCAGGGCGAACAGCGCCAGAATCCCGGCCTTGAGCAGGATTTCCTGTTGGCGCTGACTGAAGGCATCGTTGGACAGGCCGACGATCACCCGCCCCAGATAATCTTCGCTGGCGCCGCCGTTGCTGCTTTTGCCGTCCTGAAAGAAATCATTGTGCAAGGCAATCCGCTGCAGCCGCACCGGCGACTGGAACACTTCGACCTGATGCGGGCGTTTGTGCGTGTCCGACGGTTGTTCGACATACGCCAGAATGCGGTTGGCGCTGTCCTGTACTTCAAGAAAGCGTACGTTCGGCGTGGCCAGTGTGGCTTTGAGCAGGCTTTCCAGCACTTCGTTGTTGCCGGAAATCACCCCGTATTCGGTGGCGGGTGCGAGCTGGTTGGCGATCAGTTGGCCGGTGTGGTTCAGCTCCTGACGCAAATCCTGGATGCGCACGAAGGTGAAAAAGCTGATCAGCAGCAAGGTCAGCAACAGCGCAGGACCCAGGCTGATCAACTGGGTGCGGGTATTGATGTCCCAACGGCGGAAAATCATGGGCGGCGCTCTCCTTGGGCCAGCTCTTCGGCAACAGACGCTTCATTCATCGGTTCTATCCCTAATGAACGAGCCACCTGCGCATTGCTTGATACTTTAAAACGCTCGGGATAGAGCGCTCTCGGCCAGGTGGCCGGCGGGCGGTCGAGCAATTCGTCGAGCACCGCCAGCCAATCGCTCTGGTCGCTGTAAGTACTGGCGAGGCTGCCGGCACGTACGAACGAGACATTCGGGCCGATCAGCGCCAGTTGCCGCGAATAGCTGCTGAGCAGCAGGTTTTTCGCGGTTTTCGGGTTGTACAGGTCGGGATCGTCGAGGCCCAGCAACACATCGCTGTTTTTCAGCACGGTCTGCAACGGGCGACTGTCGTGGGTGTTGTCCCAGCGCTGCGGGACGATTTGCAGATTCAGCGGCTGGGCGGCCGATTGCAGCTCCTTGAGCAGGAACTCACTGTGCTGATCGAACAGCACGCCGACTCGCTGAGCCTGGGGCAGGATCCGTCGGATCAACTGCAACTGGCGACTCAGCGGCGGATCGCTCCACAGCAGACTCAAGTGGGGCGGTTGCGCAGTGCCGAAGCGTTGTCGGGCCTGCAAGCGGCTGATGCGCAGGACCAGCGTCGCCGGCCCCTGGGGTTCCTGCATGCGCCAGTCGAGGCTCGGCAGGTCCAGCAGAATCAGGCGCAGGCTGGACGGCAGCTTGCCCGGCGTCGGCAGGCTCGCCAATGGCTGGAAATGTACGCGGTCGGTGGGGCGCAGTTCGCTCAGGGCCTGGACGAACGATTGCACGCCGGGGCTTTCCTCGGCGCCGGTCAGCAGAATGTCGGCCGCCTGCACCGCCACACCGTGCAGCCAGGCTGTCAGGAACAGGCACAGCCCGGCCAGCCATTGGGCAGCCGTTGGCATCTTCCGCGACAGGGCGTAGCGCATCTAGAACTCCAGCTCGGCGCTGAAATACATCACCCGGCGTTCGTCGTAGTTGTTGTCGACGAAGGTGGTCGGCTCATTGTCCAGACGCTGTTGCAGCACCCCGGCCAGTTGCAGTTGGGCCTTGCCCAGCGGGATGCGTTTGGCGATGCGCGTGTCGACCCGCTCGAAGCGATAGCCGTTGAGGGCGTTGTCACCGTAATAGAAGAGGGCGCTGTTCCAGCCCTGACCCCAGTCGCGCAGCCAACCGGCCGAGCCGCTGTTGCGCGCGGTGAACTGCTGGTCCAGCGGGTTGCTCGCCTCGGCGTCGACGTAGGCGTAGGTCAGGCGCAGCCGATCGGCCGCACTCAGGCGCCAGTCCACCTGGGTCTCGGTGCCGCGAAAGCGCGAGTCGTTGGCGTTGCTGGCGATGTACTGATTGTTACGCAGCGGCTCGCTGATCATCCCGGTGATTTCGTCGTAGAACAGCTTCACGTCCAGCGCCAGGCCCCATTCAGGGAAAAAGCCGTTGTAGCCCAATTCACGCGAGCGCATGTGCTCCTGGTCCAGATCGCCGGGGCCCCGGGTCTTGACGAAGTAGCGGGCCGAAGACTGGCCGAAGGCGGACGGGCGCAGGTTGGTCACCTGATAACTCCAGTTGACGTTGTTCTCGAACATGTCCGGTGAACGGATCGCTTCCGAGTACACCGCACGCAGGCTGTGGCGCGGGTTGATCAGGTAATTGACGGCAAACCTGGGTGTCAGCGAACTGCCGATCAACTGGGTGTTTTCAAACATGGCGCCACCCTGCAACAGCCAGTGTTCGCTGGCGCGCCATTCCAGTTGGCCGAACGCACGCCACGTGGTGTCGTCCAGCGTTCCGTTGAAATAGGTCTCGGAATCGGCCCGGTCGTAACGATAGTTCAGGCCGCTGACCAGACGCAGACTGTCGGACAGGCTGAGGGTGTCCTGTAATTCCAGGTCATAGCGCGATTCCCGGGCGCTCTGGTCGATGTCGCCGCACAAAGTCCGGCTGGCGCCATTGCGCCATTGATCGAGCACTTGATTGGCCAAGGCCATTTCCGTGGGTGTGCCGGGCGCCGCACCGGGCCCGATGAAGCGGGTGATGTTGCGCGCCAGTTGTTCGGTGTAATTCGGGTTGAGTTGCCACAACTCCGTCAGCTGCGGGCTGAACGATACCTCGGCGTCGCAGGCGCGCCAGGTCTGCTGGCGGTCCCAGTGTTGCGCCGAGCCTTGTACATAAAGGCTGTGATCGGGGTTGATGTCCAGATTCCAGCGCACCGAACCGGCGTAATCCTTGGCGATCACGTCGGAATTGTTCCCGGCAGCGGTAATCCCGGAGAACACCGGGCGGTAGGTATAGGGCCGCTGGTTGGTCCCGTCCTTGGCGTTGAGCTGCCAGTCCACGCTCTGGTTGTCGCTGAGGGTCTGGCTGACCGCAAGGCTGAAGCGGTTCAAGCGGCGGCTGTCGCGGTAATCGGCGCCGGTGCGGTCGCTGTCGAAGCCGTCATCTTCCTGGCCGGACAGCGACAGACGCAGGTCGCCGCCATTCCAGCCTGTTCCCTGACTGGCATAGAAATCGTTGATGCCGCGTTGGCCACGGGTGATTTTCAACCGTGTGCCGTGGCTGTCGGCCGGGTTGCGAGTGATGATGTTGACCACCGCCATCAGCGCGTTGGCGCCATAGCTGACAGTGTTCGGGCCGCGAAAGACTTCGATGCGCTCGATGTCTTCCATGGCTACCGGGATGTCGCTCCAGTCCACCGTGGCCAGGCCGGCGCGGTACACCGAGCGGCCGTCGATCAGTACCTGCATGCGCCGTGCTTCGGTGGCGTTGGTGCCGTGATAGTTCACCACCGCCTGATTGCCGCTGATGTTGCCGACCATCATCCCCGGCACCAGGCGCAGCAGCTCGCTGATGTCCCGGGCGCCGCTGGCGTTGATCAGTTCGCTGTCGAGCACGGTCATGCTGCCGGGGACTTCCGCCGGGGACTGTTTCAGGCGCGTGGCCGTGAGGATCTGGGGCAAGGCCTCGCTGTCGAGAAACAGGTCGTCCGCCAGCAACATCGGGCTGAACAGCAGCGCCAACAGCAGGGACGAACGCGGGGAGGGAGTGCCAGAAAACACGACGCAGCCTTGATAGCAAAGAATTGGCGCGCATGTTAACCGAGGACAGTGACTTTTCCAGTCACGTTGTGGGCATTTTCCTCGGTTTTATTGGTCTTCTTCCTACAAGTGCCGGTAATTGACGCCGGGGCTGTCCGAGAAGGGGCCGCTCCGTATAATGCCCGCATCGCCACTGGTATGGATTAACGGATTACATATGACTGAACAGCGCCCGATTGCGGTCCTGGGAGGCGGAAGTTTCGGTACCGCCGTGGCCAATCTGTTGGCCGAGAACGGCCATCAAGTCCGGCAGTGGATGCGTGACCCCGAACAGGCCGAGGCCATCCGGGTCAATCGCGAGAACCCGCGTTACCTCAAAGGCATCAAGATTCTGCCCGGCGTGACGGCGGTCACCGACCTGCAGGCAACCCTCGATGCCTGCGAATTGTGTTTCGTGGCGTTGCCGTCCAGCGCGCTGCGCACGGTATTGGCGGCTCATGCCGAGCGCCTGAGCGGCAAGATGCTGGTCAGCCTGACCAAAGGCATCGAAGCTCACACCTTCAAACTGATGAGCCAGATTCTCGAAGAGATCGCCCCGCAGGCGCGCATCGGCGTGCTGTCCGGGCCGAACCTGGCACGGGAAATCGCCGAACACGCGCTGACCGCCACGGTAGTCGCCAGCGAAGACGAAGAACTGTGCAAAGAAGTGCAGGCCGCGCTGCATGGCCGCACCTTTCGCGTCTACGCCAGTGCCGACCGTTTCGGCGTGGAACTGGGCGGCGCACTGAAAAACGTCTATGCGATCATCGCCGGCATGGCGGTGGCGCTGGAGATGGGCGAGAACACCAAGAGCATGCTGATCACTCGCGCCCTGGCCGAGATGACCCGGTTTGCGGTGAATCAGGGGGCTAACCCGATGACCTTCCTCGGTCTGGCCGGGGTCGGCGACCTGATCGTCACCTGCTCGTCGCCGAAAAGCCGCAACTATCAGGTCGGTTTCGCCCTCGGTCAGGGCTTGAGCCTCGACGAAGCGGTGTCGCGCCTCGGTGAAGTCGCTGAAGGGGTCAACACCCTGAAAGTGCTCAAGGCCAAGGCCCAGGAGGTCGGCGTGTACATGCCGCTGGTCGCCGGGCTCCACGCGATCCTGTTCGAAGGGCGCACGCTGGATCAGGTGATCGGCCTGTTGATGCGCGCTGAGCCGAAGACCGACGTCGACTTCATTTCCACCAGTGGTTTCAACTGATTGCTTTTTATTTCAGGGCAGGGGAGCTAGACATGAACGATCCGAAAACCGAAGCCAAGTACGAATCCATCCTGCTGCGGGTGTTGTGGATGATCGTTTACATCGTGGTCTGGCAGGTGGCGCAGTTCATCCTCGGCGCGGTGGTGCTGGTGCAGCTTGTGTATAGACTGATCTATGGCGCTCCAAGCGCCGGTCTGATGAATTTCGGCGACAGCCTGAGCCAGTTCCTGGCCCAGATCGGCCGGTTCGGCAGTTTCCACAGCGACCAGAAACCCTGGCCGTTCGCCGACTGGCCGGCGCCGCGTACTCCGGAAGGTGAGGCGCCACACGTTGTTGCGCCAGCACCGCATCCGGCCCGGGATGAGGAACCCAAGCTATGAAACTCTGGGTATTGCGTCACGGTGAGGCCGAGCCCTATGGCTCGCGCCCCGATTCGGAGCGGGAACTGACCGCTCACGGTCGCAAGGAAGTGCTCAGCAGCGCCGCCCGATTGATGGGCCAGCCACTGACGGCCATCTACGCCAGCCCGTACTTGCGGGCGCAGCAGACCGCGCAACTGGTGCGCGAGGCGTTGGGTTTCGAGCCGGAGATCCGTACGGTCGAATGGCTGACGCCAGAGGTCGATCCGGATCGCGTCGCCGAGCAACTGGTGTCGGTGAGCAATGTGCTGCTGGTCAGCCACAACCCGCTGGTCGGGCATCTGCTCAGCTACCTGCAACACGGCGCCGGCTATCCGCCGGAAAAGGTCAGCACCGCCGGGCTCGCCGAGCTCGAACACAGCGAGTTGCTGATAGGCTCTATGACGCTGAACAGCCTCAAGCATCCGTGAAATTTTTTGTATGAAATAGTCAACCAAGCACTTGCTTGGTTGACTACGCTTGCTCCATCCCAAAAAGAAAGGAGCGAGTCGCATGTCTGCTGCTTTTCGATTGCCGCTGGACGTGTTCTACGAGCGCGAGGCCCGGCACCCGCGCCAACGCTTCCTGGTGCAGCCCATCGGCGGTGGGCAGGTCGAAACGCTGACCTGGGCCGACGTCGGCCATCAGGCCCGCTGCGCCGCGCACTGGCTGCGCTCCCGGGAGTTGCCCCAAGGCAGCCACATCGCGCTGATCTCGAAAAACTGCGCCCACTGGATCATCGCCGACCTGGCGATCTGGATGGCCGGACACGTTTCGGTGCCGCTCTATCCCAATCTCACTGCCGACTCGGTCAATCAGGTCCTCACCCATTCCGAAAGCGTGCTGGCGTTCATCGGCAAACTGGATGACTGGCCGGGGATGTCGACCGGTGTGCCGGCGGGTTTGCCGACCATCAGCCTGCCGCTGCACCCGCCGGGCACGTTCGATTTCAACTGGGACGACCTGCAACGCAGCTCACCGATCCAGGACGATCCGCGACCTGCTGCCGATCAACTGGCGACCATCATCTACACCTCCGGCACCACTGGCCTGCCCAAAGGCGTGATGCACAGCTTTGCCAATCTCGGTTTCGCCACCACCCGTGGCACGCAGTTGTTCGGCCTCAATGAAAATGATCGTCTGCTGTCCTATCTGCCGCTGTGTCATGTGGCCGAACGGATGTTCGTCGAACTGGCGTCGATCTATACCGGGCAGACGGTTTTCTTTGCCGAGAGCCTCGATACCTTTCTCACCGATCTGAAACGCGCGCGGCCCACGGCGATGTTCGGTGTGCCCAGAATCTGGACCAAATTCCAGATGGGCGTGTACGCGAAGATCCCCGCCAAACGCCTGGATTTCCTGCTCGGTCTGCCTTTCATCGGCAAACGGGTCGGGCACAAAGTCCTGGCCGGCCTGGGGCTGGATGCCTTGCGCGTGGCCTTGTCCGGTGCCGCACCCGTGCCGCAGGCCTTGCTCGACTGGTACCAGAAACTCGGGCTGGATGTGCTGGAGGTCTACGGCATGACCGAGAGCTGCGGCTATTCGCACATCTGCCTGCCGGGTCAGTACAAGCAGGGTTGGATCGGCCAGCCTTGCCCTGACGTCGAAGTGCGGATCGATGAATCCGGCGAAGTGCAGGTGCGCAGCCAGGCCAACATGCTCGGCTATTTCAAGGAACCGCAGAAAACCGCCGAGACGCTGACCGCCGATGGTTTCCTGCGTACCGGTGACAAGGGCGAACAGGACGCCGAAGGCCGTTTGCGCCTGACCGGGCGGCTCAAGGAAATCTTCAAGACCAGCAAAGGCAAGTACGTCGCCCCGGCCCCGATCGAAAACCGCCTCGCCGTGCATACGCGGATCGAGCAGGTCTGCGTGGTCGGCGATGGTTTGAGTGCACCGCTGGGGCTGTGTGTGCTTTCGGCCGCCGGACACGAGGAAGCGCGACCGCAAATGCATTCGAGCCTGGAAAAGTTGCTGGAGGAGGTCAACGGTGCCCTCGACAAGCACGAGCGCCTGCGGCGTCTGGTGGTGGTCAAGGACAGCTGGGCGGTGGAAAACGGCTTTCTCACGCCGACCCTGAAGATCAAGCGCAACGTCATCGAAGACACCTACGGCGCACGCTTCGAAGAATGGAACGAGCGCAGCGAGGCGGTGCTGTGGCAGGATTGAGTGACGATCAAAACAACAAAGGAAGCCTGCGATGACCTTGTGGCGCACCACTCCCAACATCGAGCAGTTGAACGCAATCCAGAAAAACACCATCGGCGAAGTGCTGGACATCCGTTTCGAGTCCTTCGACGAAGAGTCCCTGACCGCCAGCATGGTGATCGACCATCGCACCCACCAGCCTTATGGCCTGTTGCATGGCGGTGCGTCGGTGGTGCTCGCCGAAACCGTCGGCTCGATGGCCAGTTACCTGTGCATCGATGCCAGCAAGTTCTATTGCGTGGGTCTGGAGATCAACGCCAACCATCTGCGTGGATTGCGCAGCGGACGGGTGACGGCGGTGGCCAAGCCGATTCACATCGGCCGCACGACCCACGTCTGGGACATCCGTCTGACCAGCGATGAAGGCAAGGCCAGTTGCGTGTCGCGTCTGACCATGGCGGTGGTGCCGCTGGGTGAGCAGCCGCCGGCGCGCTGACCGATCCGTCATAGCCCTGACCGGACTGTCATCATTCCTGGCAGTTACGGTCATTGCTGTGAAGCGCGGTCTTACGGACAATCAACGCCTGTTTACCGCTCATGGATCTACCGGTATGTCGCAACCGATCTTTTTCGCCCACGCCAACGGGTTCCCGTCGGGCACCTACGGCAAGCTGTTCTCGGCGCTGGCGCCGGAGTTCCGGGTGACGCATCTGGAGCAGCATGCCCACGACCCGCGTTTTCCGGCGGGTGACAACTGGTACCACCTGGTCGACGAGCTGATTCATCACCTGCAACAACAGGACGAGCCGGTGTGGGGCGTTGGCCATTCCTTCGGCGGAATGCTGCATCTGCACGCCGCTCTGCGTTGCCCGGAGCTATATCGCGGGGTGGTGATGCTCGACTCTCCGGTGCTGACCCGCACCGATCGCTGGGTGATCCGTGCTGCCAAGCGTTTTGGCTTTATCGACAGACTAACCCCGGCCGGGCGTACGCTGGGACGACGCGAAGAGTTCGCCGATCTCGACAGTGCCCGCAGCTACTTTGCCGGCAAGACCCTGTTCCGTGGATTCGATCCCGAGTGCTTCGACGCCTACCTGCAACACGGTCTGCACAAGGTTGGCGACAAATTGCGCCTGCGTTTCGATCCGGCCACCGAGATCAGTATTTATCGCGGTGTGCCGCACACCAGTCCCGGGCGTACCCGCCAGCTCCAGGTGCCGCTGGCAGTGGTGCGCGGGCACAAGAGCCGCGTGGTGATGAACCATCACACCCGCTTCGTCGGCCGTCTGCCTCAGGGCGAGTCGTTGACCGTGCCCGGCGGCCACATGTTTCCGCTCGAACGCCCGCAGGACACCGCGCAACTGCTGAAAAACCTGTTCACTCGCTGGGAAAACCGCCAGCACAAGGATTGCGCATGAGCCCGGCGGTCGAAGAGGTGCGTCTGAGCCTGCCGCATATCGAACTGGCGGCGCATCTTTTCGGCCCGGAAGACGGGTTGCCGGTGATTGCCCTGCATGGCTGGCTGGATAACGCCAACAGCTTCGCTCGCCTGGCGCCGAAGCTCAAAGGCTTGCGCATTGTTGCGCTGGACATGGCCGGCCACGGTCACTCGGCGCATCGTCCGGTCGGCGCAGGTTACGCGCTGTGGGACTACGCCCATGACGTGCTGCAAGTCGCCGAGCAACTGGGCTGGAAGCGCTTCGGCCTGCTCGGGCATTCGCTGGGCGCGATCGTTTCGCTGGTGCTGGCAGGCTCGTTGCCGGAGCGCATCACCCACCTGGCATTGATCGACGGGGTGATTCCTCCGACGGACAAAGGCGAAAATGCTGCCGAACGCATGGGCATGGCCCTGCAGGCGCAGCTCGATCTTCGGGAAAAACGCAAACCGGTCTACAACACCCTCGACCGGGCCATCGAAGCACGCATGAAAGGTCTGGTGGCGGTCAGTCGTGAAGCCGCCGAACTGCTGGCGCAACGAGGCCTGATGCCAGTGCCCGGCGGTTACACCTGGCGCAGCGACAATCGTCTGACCCTGCCATCGCCATTGCGTCTGACTCAGGAACAGGCGATGGCCTTCATCCAGCGCATTGCCTGTCCTACGCAATTGGTGGTGGCGGCCGACGGCATGCTGGCCAAACATCCCGAGCTGCTGGAGCGTCTACCCTTTAACCGGGAACAGTTGCCGGGCGGGCACCATCTGCACCTGAGTGACGAGTCGGGTGCGGTTCTTGTCGCAGACTGTTTCAATCGGTTCTTCGCCATTCCTTGACTTGCCCCGGGCAACTGTCGAGGCTGGGCGGGTTGAAATGGGAGACAACTACAATGGATTTCTACACCGCTGCGAACCCGAATAGCCAGAAAGGCGCCCCGGCCATGCCGATCCGATGAGCCTGTCCATGCGATCTTTCAGTCTGCTGGCGCTGTGCTGTTTCAGTCCCGTGTTGCTCGCTGCCGACCTGCCGGGCAGTCAGGATCTGCCGATCGTGCCGCGTCTGGCCGATGCGCAGATCGTCGACTATCGCCCTCCCGTGGAACTGGAGCGGATTTACCCGATGGGCTCGATCCGCAAGATCAGCGGCCAGTTGCGTTTCGACGGCCAGGTCGGCGCCCGTGGGCAAACCACCTCGGTCACCTACGAGTTACCGCCCGAACATTCCGCCAATGAAGCGTTCACCGTCGCCCGTGAGGCCCTGCAAAAACAGGACGCCGAGCTGTTGTTCTGGTGTCAGGCCAGGGATTGCGGCGAAAGCAGCCTGTGGGCCAATGAAGTGTTCGGCAACGCCAAGCTGTACGGCGCCGACGAGCAGCAGGCCTATCTGCTGCTGAGGCTGGCGGCGCCTCGTGACAACACGCTGGTGGCGCTGTACAGCATCACTCGCGGCAATCGCAAAGCGTATCTGCACGTCGAACAGTTTGAAGCCGCCACGCCATTGGGTGATCTGCTGCCGACGTCTGCGACCCTGTTGCGACAGTTGAAAGACACCGGTGAGCTGAAGTTGCCGAAACTGACCGGCGATCCCGACGACACCTGGCTGCGTCTGCTGTCCCGTGGCCTGAACCTCGACACCACGTTGCGGGTCACGGTCTCCGGGCCCAAGGCCGAGGCCTGGCGTCAGGCGTTGATCGTCCAGGGTGTGCGTGCGGCACGCATGGAGACCGCTAATGTCGAAGGTACCGGCCTGCGCATCGATCTGTTGCGATAAGGTGTCTCTGGCGGGCACGTTTGGCGTGTTCGCCTACTCTTTGCCTGACTGACTTTTTCGAGATTTCACATGCCCAATAATGATCGTCTGCTGGTGCAGATCCTGTTGCTGGTGTTGTTCGGCGCCAGTTTCTGGGTGATGGCGCCGTTCTGGTCGGCGCTGTTCTGGGGCGCGGTGCTGGCGTTCGCCAGTTGGCCGCTGATGCGCCTGCTGACCCGTTGGCTCGGCGGCCGCGAATCTCTGGCGGCAAGTATCCTGACCCTGGGCTGGATGGTGCTGGTGGCGGCACCGCTGGTATGGCTGGGGTTCAACCTGGCCGATCACGTGCGCGATGCCACGGTGTTCATCAAGGATGTGCAGGTCGATGGTCTGCCGGAAGCGCCGGCCTGGCTCGGCACGATTCCGCTGGTAGGGGAGCGGCTGGTCGGGTTCTGGAACAGTGTCGATCAGCAGGGTGCGGCGCTGATGGTGTCGATCAAGCCTTACCTGGGGCAGGTCGGCAACTGGCTGCTGGCGCGCAGTGCGCAGATCGGCGGCGGGATTCTCGAGCTGACCCTGAGCATTGTCTTCGTGTTCTTTTTCTACCGTGACGGGCCGCGGCTGGCGGCGTTCGTGCACAGTCTGCTGGAGCGGTTGATCGGTGATCGTGCCGGGTACTACATCGAGCTGGTGGCCGGCACCGTGCAGCGGGTGGTGAACGGGGTGATCGGTACGGCGGCGGCGCAGGCCATTCTGGCGCTGATCGGCTTCCTGATTGCCGGGGTGCCGGGGGCTCTGGTGCTGGGGATCGTGACGTTCCTGCTCAGTCTGATTCCGATGGGGCCGCCGCTGGTGTGGATTCCGGCCACGGCGTGGCTGGCCTGGAAGGGGGAGTACGGGATGGCGGTGTTTCTCGGGATCTGGGGGACGTTCATCATCAGCGGCGTGGACAACGTGCTCAAGCCGTATCTGATCAGCCGTGGCGGGAATCTGCCGCTGGTGATTGTGTTGCTCGGGGTGTTTGGCGGGTTGATTGCGTTTGGGTTTATCGGGTTGTTTATCGGGCCTACGCTGTTGGCTGTTGCTTATAGTTTGTTGACGGATTGGAGCAAGAGTCAGGGGCGGGTTGAGGATCGGCGTTGACGGTGGGCCTTGGCGGCCTTTGGGCCGGCCAGGCTCTGGGTTGTTTTGGGTGAATATCCGTTTCTTCGGTAACGGCGGCTTATGGTTTCGCCCTTACGGCGACTCACTTTTTTACAAGCGCCTAAAAAAGTAAGCAAAAAACGCTCGCCCCGGCGTTCGGCCCTCGCAGGCTCGGGTTCCTTCGCTCCGGTGTCCCTCCGGGGGCATCGACTTCGTCGATGAGTTCGGCTTCGCCGCACGGCACTACGTGCCAATCCCCGGATGAACACCTCCACTCAGCCTTCCGAAGGGGCGGGTGGATCAAGATCAAAAGCGTTGTCGAGCTAACGCTCATCCTGTTTTTGGATTACCTCACGTCGCCACATTCAAATACTTGCCCACCGACGCCGCACTATCGAGCGAATACTGCTTGCTCAGATTGGCAATCATCCGGTTCAACGCTTCAGTCGTGGTTTGAGTAGTACTGGCAGTCTGTTCATCGCTCGGACGCTGGTGTCCCGCCTGCAACGCGGCCTTCAATTCATCACTGCTCACGCCACCGCTGCTGTCGCTATCCAGCACCTTGAGCAACGCCGCGCTGGTGTCGCTGCTGTTCGACGAGGTGCTGTCGCTGGCCTGCAACGCGCTGCTCAATTCGGTCGCCGTCACATTTCCATCACCGTCCGCATCAAGCTGGCTGAACAGTTCGTCACTGGAAACCCAGGGTGGTGGCGGTGGTGGCGGGGTGAGGCTGGCGGTGAGTTCGTCCTGGCTGACGACGCCGTCCTTGTTCTTGTCCAGAGCGGAGAAGATTTTGCTGCTGTCGGCGGTGCTGCCGGCGCTGGTCAGGCCGCTGCTCAGTTCGTCGCCGCTGATGGCGCCGTCACCATCGGTGTCCAGGGCTTTGATCAGGGCGTCGGCCAGGTCGGTGTTGGGGGCCTGGTTGTGGTCGGGTGGCGGTGGTGGCGCCATGGCGGCCATTTCGTCGGCGCTGAGGCTGCCGCTGCTGTCGCTGTCCAGGTCGCCGAATTGTTTGCTCAGGTTGACCAGCAAACCGTCGTTGGATTTTTGCGACAGGGCGCTGTTCAGTTCGTCCTGATCCACCGCGCCGTCGCCGTTGCTGTCGAGTTTGGCGAACAGTTCTTTTTGCAGTTGCTGGCTGCGGGCGTTTTGCGTGGTGGTGCTGCTGGTGCTGGTGTAGCTCGTGTAGTTGCTCACGCTACCGATCATCGGGCTCTCTCCTTGGGCTGGAAAGCCGGTTTGTGTACCGGCTTATGCAGCGTCAAGGCGGGAGGTGTCGTGGGTATGTGGATTTTGTACCGGGCGGTACACAGTCGGCTTCAGTGGCGGGGCAGGCGAATCACGGCGGTGAGGCCGCCGCCGGGGGTTTCTTCGAGGTTGAGTTGTCCGCCCTGGCGTTGCGCGGCTTCCCGGGCGATGGTCATACCCAGGCCGACGCCGCCGGAGTTGCGGTTGCGCGAGCCTTCCAGGCGGAAGAACGGTTCGAACACCGCTTCACGCTTGTCCGCAGCGATGCCCGGGCCGTGGTCGATGACGCGGATCAGCAGTTGCTCGCGCTGATCCTGCAGTTCGATGTGCGCTTGCCCGGCGTAGCGCAAGGCGTTGTCCATCAGGTTGTTGATGCACGAACGCAAGGCCATCGGCTGCACCTGCAAGGGCGCGCAGTGGCCGCTGACCTGCACGTCGGCGCCCTGGTCCTGGGCGTTCTCGCACAGGGACTCGACCAGCGCCTGCACGTCCATCAGTTGCAGCGCTTCGCTGGTGCGTTGTTCGTGCAGATAGGTGAGGGTGGCGTCGAGCATGCCGATCATGTCGTTGAGATCCTGACGCATCTGGCCCTGAAGTTTGTCGTCGTCGATCTTTTCCAGGCGCAGTTTCAGCCGCGACAGCGGTGTGCGCAGGTCGTGGGAGACGGCGCCGAGCATGCGCGCGCGTTGCTGCACCTGTTCGCGAATCCGCTGCTGCATCAGGTTGAAAGTGTGCGCCGCCTGGCGTGCTTCGCGGGGGCCGGATTCGTCCAGCGGCGGACTGTCGAGGTTTTCACTGAGGCGTTCGGCAGCGTCGCTCAGGCGCTGGATCGGGCGGCTCAGCAGTTTGGCGCCGTACCACGCGGCGATCATCAATGAGATGAACTGAAAGGTCAGCGGCACCAACGGCCCACCAAACCACGGGCGTGGGGGGCGCCGTGGGAAGCGTGGGTCCGGCGGCGGCTGTTGGCCGTCGATACCCTCCGAAAACGCCGGTGGTGGAGGCGGTGGTGGCGGGCCGTAATGGTGGAACCAGGCGAAGGCCAACAGGTGCGCCAGGACGATCGCCACGAACAGCATGCCAAACAGGCGGCCGAACAGCGTGTCGAAGCGCGCCCGCATCAGCCGATATCCCGTGCGTCGAACAGGTAACCCTCACCGCGTACGGTTTTGATCAGCTGTGGGGCTTTCGGGTCGTCGCCGAGTTTTTGCCGCAGGCGCGAGACCAGCAGGTCGATGCTGCGGTCGAAGGCTTCGATCGAGCGGCCACGGGCGGCGTCCAGCAATTGTTCGCGGCTGAGCACACGGCGCGGACGTTCGATGAACACCCAGAGCAGGCGGAATTCGGCGTTGGACAGCGGCACGACCAGGCCATCGTCGGCGATCAACTGGCGCAGGACGCTGTTCAGGCGCCAGTTGTCGAAGCGAATGTTCGCACGCTGTTCGGTGCGGTCGTCGCGCACCCGGCGAAGAATCGTCTGGATCCGCGCCACCAGTTCCCGGGGTTCGAACGGTTTGGCCATGTAGTCATCGGCACCCAGTTCCAGGCCGATGATGCGGTCGGTGGGTTCGCAACGGGCGGTGAGCATCAGGATCGGGATGTCCGATTCGGCGCGCAGCCAGCGGCACAGCGACAGACCGTCTTCGCCGGGCAGCATCAGGTCGAGCACCACCACGTCGAAATGCTCGGCCTGCATCGCCTGGCGCATGGCCGCGCCATCGGTGACACCGCTGGCGTGAATGTTGAAGCGGGCCAGGTAGTCGATCATCAGTTCGCGGATCGGCACGTCATCGTCGACGATCAGGGCCCGGATGCTCCAGCGCTTGTCGTCTTTCTGCTCTTCATTCACGGAGACTTGGGAGTTGTGCATGAGGCTGTTCATCTGCCAGTAGGCCGCCAACCACAAAGATAGGCTGCGAGGTTGTGGTTTCAGCATAGGCGTCCGGCCGTGAGGCGGGAAGGGCTGCTGTAAGGACATGTTGCGGCTGGCGAGGCTAGCGCGGACGCATGTTGTCGGCGTGTCGGTTGTGTATCGGCTTCGACACAATACCCTGCAAGGCTATGCTGATCACGTCCGGCGCGACGATTTACCGATCATCGGGTGCCGCGCCGCCGCCGGTTCCGCTACAATGCGCGCCGATTTCGACTTGCCTGAGAGCCCATCCATGTCCGCCTGCCAGACTCCTATCATCGTCGCCCTGGATTTCCCCACCCGTGACGCCGCACTGAAGCTGGCCGACCAGTTGGACCCGAAACTGTGCCGGGTCAAAGTGGGCAAGGAACTGTTCACCAGCTGTGCCGCGGAAATCGTCGGCACCCTGCGTGACAAGGGTTTTGAAGTATTCCTCGACCTGAAATTCCACGACATTCCCAACACCACGGCGATGGCGGTCAAGGCCGCTGCCGAGATGGGCGTGTGGATGGTCAACGTTCACTGCTCCGGCGGCCTGCGCATGATGGCGGCCTGCCGTGAAGAGCTGGACAAGCGCAGCGGCCCGCAACCGCTGCTGATCGGCGTGACCGTGCTGACCAGCATGGAGCGCGAGGATCTGGCGGGTATCGGTCTGGACATCGAGCCGCAGGAGCAGGTGCTGCGCCTGGCTGCACTGGCCGAGAAGGCCGGGATGGACGGTCTGGTGTGCTCGGCGCTGGAAGCGACGGCGCTGAAAACCGCGCACCCGTCGCTGCAACTGGTGACGCCGGGGATTCGTCCGGCCGGCAGCGCCCAGGACGACCAGCGTCGCATCCTGACCCCGCGTCAGGCGCTGGATGCCGGTTCCGACTATCTGGTGATCGGCCGTCCGATCAGCCAGGCGGCGGATCCGGCCAAGGCACTGGCCTCGGTGGTCGCCGAACTGGCCTGATCGAACAGCTGAAGATGCAATGAAGGGAGCCCGATGGCTCCCTTCATTGTTTTCAGACCTTCAACACCAGCTTGCCGAAGTTCTCGCCGCTGAACAGTTTGCCCAGAGTCTCCGGGAATGTTTCCAGACCTTCGACAATGTCTTCCTTGCTCTTGAGCTGACCCTTGGCCATCCAGCCGGCCATTTCCTGGGCGGCAGTGGCGTACTGCGCGGCGTAATCCATCACCACGAAGCCTTCCATCCGCGCGCGGTTGACCAGCAGCGACAGGTAGTTGGCCGGGCCTTTGACTGCTTCCTTGTTGTTGTACTGGCTGATGGCACCGCAGATCACTACGCGCGCCTTGACGTTCAGACGGCTCAGCACGGCGTCGAGGATGTCGCCGCCGACGTTGTCGAAATACACGTCCACGCCTTTCGGGCATTCGCGTTTAAGGCCGGCCAACACGTCTTCGTTCTTGTAGTCGATGGCGCCGTCGAAGCCGAGTTCGTCGATCAGGAACTTGCATTTGTCGGCGCCGCCAGCGATGCCGACCACCCGGCAACCTTTGATCTTGGCGATCTGCCCGGCAATGCTGCCGACCGCACCCGCTGCCCCGGACAACACCACGGTGTCGCCGGCCTTCGGTGCGCCGACATCGAGCAGGGCGAAGTAGGCGGTCATGCCGGTCATGCCCAATGCGGATAGATAAACCGGCAGCGGTGCCAGTTTCGGATCGACCTTGTAGAAACCTCTTGGCTCGCCAAGGAAATAATCCTGCACGCCAATGGCACCGTTGACGTAGTCGCCGACCGCAAACCCCGGGTTGTTCGACGCGATGACTTTGCCTACACCCAGCGCGCGCATGACTTCACCCAGACCCACCGGCGGGATGTAGGACTTGCCCTCGTTCATCCAGCCGCGCATGGCCGGGTCGAGGGACAGGTATTCGTTCTTGACCAGGATCTGTCCCGCCGTCGGTTCACCCACCGGTACTTGCTGATACGTGAAGGTCTCGCGGGTGGCGGCGCCCACCGGGCGTTTGGCGAGCAGGAACTGACGATTGGTCTGGTTAGTCATGACAGGCACTCAACGGGATGAAGCCTTGTTGATAGACCCTCCTTGGTGATGCCGCAAGGTTGGCTGACGAGGCGAATGCAGGTCGATCAAACAGGGTGATAGTGGCTGTCACCGTTTTATCACTGCGATTCATGGGCGGTTAAACGGCCTTCTGATAGTGCTGCCGCTGTCGGGGTGGCTGTGGCTATGCTGCCCTCATCAATCCCCGCATTCGAGGACATAACAATGAGCATGACGTTTTCCGGTCAGGTCGCCGTCGTCACGGGCGCCGCCAACGGTATTGGCCGCGCGACCGCCCAGGCGTTCGCCGCTGAAGGTCTGAAAGTGGTGGTGGCCGACCTGGATGCCACCGGGGGCGAGGGGACGGTGGCGCTGATTCGTACCGCTGGTGGTGAAGCGACTTTCGTGCGGTGCAACGTTACCGTCGAAAGCGAAGTGAAAAATCTGATGGACGAGGTGATCAAGACCTACGGCCGTCTCGACTACGCCTTCAACAACGCCGGGATCGAAATCGAGAAAGGCAAACTGGCCGAAGGCTCGATGGATGAATTCGACGCAATCATGGGCGTCAACGTCAAAGGCGTCTGGCTGTGCATGAAGTACCAGTTGCCGTTGCTGCTGGCTCAGGGCGGCGGGGCGATCGTCAACACCGCGTCGGTGGCCGGGCTGGGCGCCGCGCCGAAGATGAGTATCTACGCCGCCTCCAAGCACGCGGTGATCGGCCTGACCAAGTCGGCCGCCATCGAGTACGCCAAGAAGAAAATCCGCGTCAACGCCGTTTGCCCGGCGGTGATCGACACCGATATGTTCCGTCGCGCCTATGAGGCCGACCCGAAGAAAGGCGAATTCGCCAACGCCATGCACCCGGTGGGTCGCATCGGCAAGGTCGAGGAAATTGCCAGCGCCGTGCTGTACCTGTGCAGCGATGGTGCAGCGTTCACCACCGGCCATTCGCTGGCCGTGGACGGTGGCGTGACCGCGTTCTGAAACGCGTCCATTGATGCAGGAAAAGACCCGCCCGCCGGCGGGTTTTTTTTCGTCTGCCGTCAGTTACATGTCGTTGATAAACAATGTGTATCAAATAGTTAGAACGGTGGCTTTTGACGGCGTTGTCGCACAGCCTGACCGGCGCGGCTGTGATTTACTGCCGCGGGCAAAACGGACAGGAGTTTGGGTACTCATGGAATTGAGAATTGACCGACAGGCAATGGTGCCGGTTGTGCAGCAGATTGTTGATGGATTGATCGAATGGGTCGTGCAGGGAGAGGTGCCGCCAGCCACGCGCCTGCCTTCCGTGCGACAAATCGCGCGGTTGAACCTGCTCAGCCAGTCGAGCGTCATGGAAGCTTGCGAGCGTCTGGTGGCGCAGGGTGTCCTGGCCTCGCGGCAAGGCTCGGGGTTCATGGTCGCGGCCACATTGCCGAAGTGTTGCAAGGCCTTCGACAGTCCTGCGTTCGAGGGTGAGCGTCACGGCTGTGATACGGATCCGGAATGGCAAAGAGGGCTGAAACTGGGCGACGGCGTTTTGCCGCAGAGCTGGCGAGAGCCCGATGATCTCAGCTACGCGATCCGTCAGGTGGCCCGCACCGACATGACCAGCCTGTTCAACTACAACACGCCCCTCGGGCTCCCCGCGCTGCGCGAGCAAATCGTCAAACGACTCGGGTTGCTCGATATCAAGGCTGACGACGAACGGGTGCTGACCACTGCCGGCGCCAGCCACGGGCTGGATCTGATCGTGCGTACCCTGTTCCGGGCCGGTGACTGTGTGGTGGTGGAAACACCGGGTTATGCGCCGCTGTTCGACCTCCTGCGGCTGCACGGTGTGCGCATGCTGGAGGTTCGCCGTACGCCTGGCGGGCCGGACCTTGAGGCGCTTGAGGCGTTGTTGCAGCAGTTCCGGCCGGCGGCGCTGTTCATCAACAGTCATCACCACAACCCCACGGGGAGCTGTCTGGCGCCGGCCGTGGCGCGGGGTATTCTGCAATTGAGCAAAACCTACGACCTGCGGCTGATCGAAGACGACGTCTACGCCGATCTGCACAATGGCAGCGGCACGCGTCTGGCGGCACTGGATGAAGACGGGCGGGTGATTTACGTCGGCAGTTTTTCCAAGACGCTGAGCAGCTCGTTACGGGCAGGTTTCGTAATGGCCAGTGTTGAGGTGATCGAGCAACTGGCGCGGGTCAAAATGATCAGTTGCATGGGCACTTCAAGGTTCAGCGAGGCGGTTCTGGCGGCGCTGCTGGCCAGTGGCGCCTATCGCAAACTGGTGCAGCGCCAGCGTCAGCGGCTCAATACCGATCGGGCAGCAGCCTTGCAGGCGCTGGAGGATGCCGATTGGGAAGTGTTCGGCAAACCCACTGGCGGGCTGTTCATCTGGGCCCGTTCGCCCCTGGCGAATGACGAGCACCTGCGCAGGCAGGCCTTGCGTCATGGTGTGCAACTGTCCTGCGCGACATCATTCAGCCCCAGTGGCGAAGCCAGTGACTGGCAGAGGATCAATGTGGCCTACGCTTGTGATCCGAGGGCGCGGCAGTTCTTTCGCAGTACAGCCGTGGATCGACCTCAAGTGTTCTGAAAACGACGCACACCTAGCTTTTTGCCATTATTCCGACGCCAGAGTCTTGTGCTGGTTCATGGCCGTTGCGACTCTTCGGCAACAGACTTTGGCAGGGGACTACGCGCAATGATTTCGGCCGTGCAAGGACGTTTTGCCAACCTCGGTATGGCAAAAAAACTGGGTATCGGGTTTGTGCTGGTTTTGCTCTTGACCGCGCTGGTGGCGGCCATTGGCGTCTGGTCCCTGCAAACCATCAGTCAGCGCTTCGACGGGCTCAAGAAGATGTCCTCGCTCAACAGCGGCCTGCTCAAGGTGCGTCTGCTGGAACAGGACTACGCCTTGCACGGCAATCCGAAAACCGCCGATGCCTTGCACGAGGGCGTGGATGGTCTGATCGCCATGGCCGATCAGCTCAAGGCTCTGTCGCCGGGCAATGAGTCGGTCATGAACGACGTCCAGCAGTCGCTGGGCGCTTACCGTAAAGCCTTCGATGAGTTCGTTTCGCTGACCCAGGCCAAGGACCTGGCGCTGGAAATGGCCAGTTGGTCGGTGTCCAGCGTCGCCAACAACCTCGACGTCCTGCAGGCCGGGCTTGCCGATGACGGTGCCTATACGCTGAAAGACAGCGAGGGCAAGGATGGGGCCCAGTTCATCGAGCAGGCCAGTCAGGTCAGCCAGGTCTCGCGCCTGATGTTGCAGGCCATGAACGAAGCGCGGGTGCGGCTGGATCAGAGTCGCAAGGGCGACGACAGCGCCAAGGGCAACATCGAACAGGCCGCGCAGGCCCAGGCGCAAGCCGAACAACTGAAATCCACGGTCAAGGACGAAGGTTATCTGACGGTCCTCAACGAGGTCTCAGGCCACATCGCCGGTTTTAATGACAAGCTCGCCGAGTACACCGGGCTTCTGGCTCAGGAAAAAACCGTCTATGAGCAACTGCATCAGCGTGCCGCCCAGGTGGTGGAGCGGGTCGATCAGGCCTATGTCGCCCAGGACGTCGCGATGCAGGGTGAGTTGAAGAAGAACTCGGTGCTGATTATCGGCTCGTCGGCGCTGGCGCTGCTGGTCGGTCTGATTGCGGCGTGGGTGATCACCCGGTTGATCGTCGCCCCGTTGCGCAGTGTGATGCATGTCGCGCAGCGGATCGCCGCCGGTGACTTGAGTGCAACGGTAGAGGTGACCCGTCGTGACGAAATCGGCCAGTTGATGCAGTCCATGCAGCAGATGGGCGCGGGCCTCAGCACCATCGTCAGCGGGTTGCAGGCGGGTATTGAACAGTTGGCCAGTTCCGCGCAATCGCTGTCGGCGGTGACCGAGCAGACCAACCTTGAGGTCAGCAGCCAGAAAGAGGAAACCGAGCAGGTCGCCACGGCCATGAATCAGATGACCGCCACCGTTCACGACGTGGCGCGCAATGCCGAAGAAGCGGCGCTCGCAGCGCAGACTGCCGACGACAAGGTCGAGAGTGGCCAGCAGGTGGTGCGCCAGAGCATGGCGCGGATCGAGCAACTGGCGGATTCGGCGACGTCGGCCAGTTCGAGCATCGAAAGCCTGAGCGCAGAAATCCAGAACATCGGCACGGTGCTCGGAGTGATCAAGAGTGTTGCCGAACAGACCAACTTGCTGGCGCTCAACGCCGCGATTGAAGCGGCGCGGGCGGGCGAGCAGGGCAGGGGGTTTGCGGTGGTCGCCGATGAGGTACGGGCGCTGGCCCGGCGCACCCAGCAGTCGACCGAAGAGATCGAGCGGCTGGTCAGTGCCTTGCGCTCGGCGGCGCATTCGTCGGTGCAGCAGATTCAGAGCAGTGGCGAGCTGGTGAAGCTGGCGGTGAGTGATGCGTTGCAGACGGAAAGTGCGCTGGGGAGTATTGCGGCGGCGGTTTCGTTGATTCAGCAGATGAATCAGCAGATTGCGGCGGCGGCCGAGGAGCAGAGTTCGGTGGCCGAGGAGATCAATCGCAGTGTGACCAGTATTCGGGCGAGTGCGGATCAGTCGTCGATTGCGATGCGCGGGAATGCGGCTTCGAGTGTTGAGCTGGCGCAGTTGGGGAGTGAGCTCAAGGGGATGGTGGGGCACTTTCGGCTTTGATTTGGATTTGACCTTGGCGGCCTTTGGGCCGACCAGGTTGCTGGTTGTTTGGTGTGAATATCCGTTTCTTTGGGTGCTGCCGCTGGCGGTTTCGCCCTTACGGCGAGTCCCTTTTTCAAACGCCAAAAAGGAACCAAAAGGCTGGGCCCCGGCGTTCGGCCCCTCGCTGAGGCTCGGTGTTCCTTCGTTCCGGGATTCATCCGGGGGCATCGCCTACGGTTTGCTTCGCTGCACCTCCTCTCGATGCATGCGGCTTCGCCGCACGGCGCTACGCGCCCACCCCCGGATGAATCCCTCCACTCAGCCTGCCGAAGGGGCCGGCACGTCAAAAGCGGTACTCGAGCTAACGCTCATCGTGTTGAGTGGTGGGAAGCAAAAGCCAAAGCCAAAGCAGAAGCAAGAGTAAAAGCAGAAGAAGCAGAAGAAGCAGAAGAAGCAGAAGAAGCAGAAGAAGCAGAAGAAGCAGAAGAAGCAGAAGAAGCAGAAGGTGTAGCAGCAGGAGTCGAGTTGCATGCGTTTCAAAACCCGAGTTCGACTCGGTATTTCACGTCGGCGTATCTCTCCCAATCATCTCGGTCAGTCCCCTCTCCCTCCGGGAGAGGGTTAGGGTGAGGGCGCTTTTGATTTTGATCTTTGCCGCGCCCAATAAAAAAGCCACCTCTCGGTGGCTTCTCTCAACATCTGCACTCAGTCGTAAATCACTTTCTTCTTCCAGTCCGCATCAGCCTCGACATCCTTGAGGCCTGCAGTCAGTTGGTTTTCTTCGCCTTCGACCGGGGCAATCTTGTCCATGACCTGAGCGTTGGCGCGGGCCAGGAGTTTTTCCAGGTATTGGAGTTGTTCGGCGTAGATCTGCGGGTCCTGCTGTTTGCGCAGGTATTGCACGCCGCGTTCGAACGCGAGGCGGGCCTGGCCTGGCTGGTTTTGTTGCAGGGCGTGCTGGCCGAGGTTGTTGAAGAACTCGATGTGCAGCAGCACCAGGATATGGCGTACTTCGCGAATCCAGTGCTTGGCTTCGTTTGGTGGCAGGAAACCGTCCTGAGCGGCGCGGGTGATCTGGCCGTGCAGGGCTTCGAGCAGGAAGCGGACGTCCTTGGCCTTGGCTTCGGTCTGGATCGGGGCCGGCGGGTTGTTGACCGGGATCGATTCGCCCTGGGCGACAAGGGCGCTCAGTTCGGTGATGCGGGCCTTGGTCGTGGCGCTGGTCTTTTCCAGGTTCAGCAGGCGCTGGCAGACGTTCAGTTCCAGGCGGGTCATCAATAGCTTGAGGGCCGGGGTCATGAACTGGCCGGGGAAGGTTTCGGTCAGTTCGCCACAACGGCGCAGGCGGTCGTTGAGTTCGACCTTGGTGCGGGCCTTCTCCAGTTTGGTGTTTTCCACCACATGGTTCATGTAGCCAATGGCGATCAAGATTGCAATCCCGGCTATGACTAGCAGGGTGATCATGAGTGGTGTCACCGGTAAGACCTCTTTATAGGGTTCGCGTGCGAGTGTAGTGGCTTGGCATATAGGAGCCTAGCGCCGCTCGACGGGTTGGATCGGCTAAGCTCAATCTGTATCGGCCGCAGGGCTGCTTATATAAATGCTGGCCCTTGGGGTGCAGATTGCCATCACCTGTGCCGTGGACTATAGCGCCTTGGCGAGTGGCGGAATATAGGCGTCAATCGTCGGGCGACGGAAAAGTCCGAATCGGCTCGTAAAGCAGGGCGAAGTCATTGATTTAAATAAATTTATATCAGGGGGTTGACGACCTTCCAATCCATCCATAGAATGCGCGCCACTTGCAGCGTAAAGCACACAGCGATACGAAGCAGGGAGTGAATGTTGTAGTGTGTCCCCTTCGTCTAGTGGCCTAGGACACCGCCCTTTCACGGCGGTAACAGGGGTTCGAGTCCCCTAGGGGACGCCAAAGCGGGAATAGCTCAGTTGGTAGAGCACGACCTTGCCAAGGTCGGGGTCGCGAGTTCGAGTCTCGTTTCCCGCTCCAATTTTAAACGGTATTGCTTTCGGGCGGTGCCGAGTGAAACCAGAACCAAGTCTTCGGATACGGATCTGGACACCGAAACACACACCATGTGTTCCGGGTAGCGTGTCCCCTTCGTCTAGTGGCCTAGGACACCGCCCTTTCACGGCGGTAACAGGGGTTCGAGTCCCCTAGGGGACGCCAAAGCGGGAATAGCTCAGTTGGTAGAGCACGACCTTGCCAAGGTCGGGGTCGCGAGTTCGAGTCTCGTTTCCCGCTCCAATTTTAAACGGTATTGCTTTCGGGCGGTGCCGAGTGAAACCAGAACCAAGTCTTCGGATACGGATCTGGACACCGAAACACACACCATGTGTTCCGGGTAGCGTGTCCCCTTCGTCTAGTGGCCTAGGACACCGCCCTTTCACGGCGGTAACAGGGGTTCGAGTCCCCTAGGGGACGCCATTGCGGGAATAGCTCAGTTGGTAGAGCACGACCTTGCCAAGGTCGGGGTCGCGAGTTCGAGTCTCGTTTCCCGCTCCATATTCAACAAAAACGCCGCTCAGTGATGAGCGGCGTTTTTGTATGCGCGTTTTTTGTGTTTGGCGTTCTCTGTTACAAGATTCCTACAGCGAATCCGTGATTCACAGAAGCGTCTGACAGCCAGCCCACGACTGATTCTGAGATAACGACCAACCTGTCGGCCTTGCGGCCGGATCGTCTTGGTTGATTTCGAGGATCTCACCTTCATGTCACGAACCATCACATCTCCTGGTGCCCTGCACGAGATACGTGCAACCGCACTGCTGTCGCTCCCGTTGGTCATCGGGCACCTGTGCGCCGGGCTGATCGCTTTCGTGGACAACCTCATCGCGGGCAATCATGGCACCGAGACTCTTGCAGCCGTCACGCTCGGCACTGCGCTGTTATGGCTGCCGATGCTGGTGCCGATCGGGACATTGATTGCGCTGACCGCTTCAGTTGCCCGTTTACACGGCGCGGAGCGAACAGGCGAGATCGGCCCGATCTTTCGCCAGGCCATGTGGTTGGCACTGTTCATGGGAGGGCTGATGTTCGGCTTTCTCAGTCTTGCGCCTCTTCTGCTCGCGCCCGCCGGGATTGCACCGGACATCATTCCCGGTGCACAGGCCTTTCTGCAGGCTGTGCGTTGGGGAAGTCCGGCGCTGACCCTGTTTTTCTGCATGCGCTATCTGTGCGAAGGGATGCACTGGATGCGTCCGACCATGGTCTTCGGTTTCGGCGGTCTCCTGTTGCTGGCACCGTTGGGCTATGTGCTGACCAATGGCAAGTTGGGTTTCGCAGAAAGGGGGGCTGAGGGACTGGGCATCGCTTCGGCCGTGATGATGTGGTTGCAGGCGCTGCTGTTCGCTGTGTACCTCTGGCGTGGCAAGCGTCTGGCGCATTTGCAACTGTTTGCCCGTTTTGATCCGCCGCGTCTTGCCGGCATCGTTGATTTGTTGAAGGTCGGGCTGCCGATCGGCATCGCAATCCTGACCCAGGGCAGTCTTTTCATTGTCACCTCGTTGTTGATCGGCCGGCTCGGTTCGACTTTCCTGGCGGCGCATCAGATCGCGGTGAATCTGGCGCAGTTGTGTTTCATGGTCCCGGTGGCCGTGGCGGAGGCCACCACCGTTCGGGTTGGCCATGCGCTGGGGCGCGGGGACCTCAAGGGTGTCCGGCAGGCTGCATGGGCGGGCTGTGTCATCGTCCTGATCACGCAAAGCGCGTCGGTGTTGGTCATGCTGCTGGGCAATGAAGCGATCGCAGGCTGGTATAGCGCGGATGTTGCTGTCACCGCACTCGCGTCGACGCTTCTGCTGTATGCCGCCGCTTTGCAGTTTCCCGATGGATTGCAGATGTTGTGCGCCGGCGCATTGCGAGGCCTGCAAGACACCCGTGTCCCCATGTGGCTGGCGATTTTCTGTTACTGGGGTGTCGGTTTGCCGCTGGGTTGTCTGATGGCATTTGGATTGGGCTTGGGGCCGCAAGGTATCTGGATGGGGCTGATCACCGCGTTGACGCTGGCGATGGTTTTGATGGGGTGGCGTTTTATTCGATGCAGCAGGGTGGAGAGGTCAGTCGTTGACTGAAATGAAAAGGCCCGTCGGTGAAAACCGACGGGCCTTTAATTTATCGAGGCAGTGAACAGCTGATCACAGCTTCGGCAGTTGCCCGATCCGTCCCATCATTTCGGTAACGATCTGCAGGTCCAGCAGGAACTGGTCAACCGTCTTGAACTCGCCGTCGGTGTGACCGGTGTACTTGACCTCAGGTCGAGCCAGGCCAAATTGCACGCCGTTAGGCAGTTCATGCACCGAGGTGGCGCCGGCAGAGGTGCCGAATTCGTGTTTCATGCCCAGGTTTTCGGTGGACACGGCCAGCAGCGCCTTGACCCACTCGCCCTCTGGATTGCGGTACATCGGCTCGGCGATCGAGTAATCGAAGTTGACCGCGACGTGGGTCTTCTTGCTCCAGGCCGCCAGTTTGTCGGCGATTTCGGACTTGAGCACTTCCGGCGACTTGCCCTTCGGCACGCGCAGGTTGACCGCGAGTTTGAAGGTTTTGTCGTCCATCCCGACATAGGTCAGCGAGGTGGTCAGCGGGCCCATGAAGTCATCGGCGAAACCGACACCCAACTTGCCACCCTTGTAGTCCAGGCCCCAGTTGTCGGCGGCGTAGCGGGCGGCGTCGGTGATGTGGTTGTGTTTGAGCGCGATTTTGCCATCCACACTGTGGATGAAGTCCAGCATGCGGGCGACCGGGTTGACGCCGGATTCCGGTTCGGAAGAGTGCGCGGAAACGCCGGTAACGCTGAGTTTCACGTCTTTGCCATCGACCTTGGCATTCACTTCGAAATCGCCGCCATGTTGTTTGGCGTATTCGTTACCGGCCTTTTGCAGGCTGGCGGCCAGTTCGGCAGGCTTATCGCTCAGTAGCGTGACGAGCGAAACCGATGGAATCTGGTTGGTCGCCATACCGCCGGTCATAGAGATGATTTCCGCGCCTTTGCCCTCGGCCTTGCGCTTGGCAAATTTGGCCATGACCGTGCCGTAGCCTTTCTCGGCGATCACCACCGGGTAGCCGCCATCCAGCGCCAGGTTGTACTCCGGCGTCGGGTTGCGCTCGAAGTAGTAAGGAATCGCGTCGCCGGTGGTTTCTTCGGTGGTGTCCACCAGCAATTTGAAGTTGCGTGCCAGCGGCAGCTTTTCTTCCTTGATGACCTTCATGGCATACAGTGTCACCACGATGCCGTTCTTGTCGTCTTCGGTGCCGCGGCCGTACATGCGGTCACCGATCAGTGTGACTTTGAACGGGTCGAGTTTAGTGCCGTCCTTCAGCACCCAGTTTTCCGGAGTCACTGGGACCACGTCGGCGTGAGCATGAATGCCCACGACTTCCTTGCCGCTGCCGTCGAGGGAGATCTCGTAGACGCGGTTGTCGACGTTTCGGTAGTTCAGGCCAAAGGATTCGGCCAGGCTCTTGATCTTGGCGGCAATCTTGATGAATTCAGGGTTCTCGTGCTGGGCAACACCTTCCTTGCGATCGGTCGGGATCTCGACCAGTTCGCGCAGGGTTTCGAGAGCGGCCTTGCCGTATTTTGCCCGAGTGTAGAGGCCGAGCAGGCGATAGATTTCGTTTTGCTGCTCAGCGGTCAGTGTCTTGTTGTCGAGAAACGCGCTGATGGACGGGCGCAGGTCGTCGGTCTTGCTCAGGTCGCTCTTGGCCAGCTCGCCGAGGAACTGGCGGAAGTCACTGACCTTTGCATCGCTGAATGTCTTGAGGATGGTCGCGCTTTGCTGCGGTGTGATGTTGGCGTGTGCGGGCAGTGTCACGGACGAAAGGCTGGCCAGAATCAGGGTCGACGCGGCCAGTTGCTTGAGTGAAAAGTCCATTGCTAAGGGCATTCCTTTGCAGGCAGTGAGTAGGAAGTGTCTGATCGATGCGTCAGACGGTTTCGCAAACTAACACCACAAGCAAGCGATAGGGGAGCCCCCGAAGTGGGACGCGTCGCACAGAAATGCAAAAGCGGCGCAGAATCGAAAAAGCCCGTCCAATCTGTCTGGGCCGGGCTTCTCCGATCAGTGTGCTTACATCGACAACACCAGTCGCCCGGCAAACAAGATCAGAATCACCCCCATGCTGCGCTCGAACCAGTGCCCCATGCGCATGAACAGCACGCGCACTTTGCTGCTTGAAAAGAACAGCGCAACGATCACAAACCACAACGCATTCACGCTGCACATCCACAGTCCGTACAGGGCCTGGATTTCCAGCGGCGTGCTGGCGCTGATGATCGTGGTGAAGATCGCCAGGAAAAACAGCGTGGCCTTGGGATTGGTGGCGTTGGTCAGGAAACCGGTGGAAAACGCCTTGAACAACGATTGCTCGACCAGCGGTTCGTCGCTGGTCTTTTCGCCTTCCAGTGTTGTCTTGGGTTTGCTGCGGATCAGGCTGATACCGAGGTAAAAGATGTAAGCGCCGCCCACGACCTTGGCCACCGTCAGCAGCCAGGGCGTGGTGTGCATCAAGGCGCCGACGCCCAGCAGGGTGTACAGCACGTGTACGGAAATCCCCGCGCCGATGCCCAGTGCCGTGCAGATGCCGACCAGTCGACCGAATCGCACACTCTGGCGAATGGTCACGGCGAAGTCCGGGCCGGGAGCGACTACGGCGAGAAAGTGGATGGTGGCCAGCGCCAGAAACTCGCCCAGGTAATTCGATGTCATTTCAGCTCCAGAAAGTCAGGGGTGAAGCATTGCCGCGATAGCCGACAAAAAACGAAAGGCTCAAGCGCGGATCTGCCACGCCCGGCGTCACCGAGTGCATGCGACGCGAATTGAACATGATGAAATCCCCCGGATCCGGGCGTACTTCGAGGGCTGGCGGGCCGAGCAGCGCCGGGTCGATGCCGTAGCTGTCGCCGCGCATTTCGTCGAACCGGTCCGGTGAAATGTCGTCTTCCCACATCTGCAATGCGCCGCCTTCGGTCGGCATGTTCAGGTAGACGTTGCAGGCGAATTGCGCCTCCAGGCTGTGAGCCTGGAAGCTCTCCGGCGCGTCCTTGGCGAAGATGTCGTGGTGGGCCAGGAAGCAGACGCCGGGTTTGACCACCCGTGACAGACCGACATACATCTTGCGTCCGTACAGGTTCTCCAGATGGGCGCCTGCCGGCCAGGATTCGTCGAGCATGCAGCGCAGGGTGTCGATCGGCGAGGAGTAGGGCGCGCAGCGGTTACGCAGTTCGGCAATGTTGCTGGTGGCGCGTTCGAAGTAATCCTCGATCAGCAACGGCTGGTTTTCCGCCTCGTAGAACGCCATGCCGATGCGGCCGATGCTGGGGGCGTTGATGTAACCCTCGAAGCCGGGGGCGAGGATCTTGTCGCCAATCCGGATCGCCTGGTCTTCAGGCAAAAAGCCTTTGACGCGGATGGCGAGGACTTCTTCGTTGGCCAGTTTTTTTATGCACGTCTCATCGAGACGCTCGACGTCAAGCATCATGGTTTCAGGTCCATCTAACGAGTAGTCAACGGAACCAGCGAACGCGGTTCCCCCGGCGACGGACGCTGCGCCTGGCAGCGTCCGAAATCCTCAATCCACGTTGTAGTGGACGGACAACGTGCCCTTCTTCTGCGAAAGGGACGCGATCGTGACTGTGCCCAGATCCTTCAGGCTGCGTACATGGGTGCCGCCACAGCCGTAGGCCGGCAGTTCACCGAAGCCGATTTCCCGCGCACCTTCGCGCAGGGACGTCAGGCGGGGCAGATCGTGTTCGATCCATTGCCCGATGCCGTATTGAACGGTTTGCGCATCGACTTCCTGAGCCGAATCCCCGGGCTTGAATTGCACCCGGCCTTCGTCCGGCCAGTGGTGTGCCTTGATCGGCATCCAGCCCATGGCCTGGACAAAGTGGCCGATCAAATGCCCGGCAGAGTGCATGCGGGTGTTGAAGCGACGGCGGTCTTCATCGATACGAATCTGGGTCATGCCGAGCGGGACGGGCTGATCGACGAAATGGATGATTCGATCCGGCTCCTGCACGACGCGCAGGACCTGACTGTCGCCGATCCAGCCGGTATCGCAAGGCTGTCCGCCACCTTGCGGGTGAAACAGAGTGGCGCGCAGCACCACGGCGAACTCGTTCTCGTGGGGCGTGCAGTCGAGGACTTCCACATTAGCCTTGAGGTCATCACTATGGAAAAAGAGGCGAAGCGTCATATTCCATGCCCTTATTAAAGTTTCTTTTTTAATTATATGAATCGTGCAATAACGTGATAATCCGTTCAAACATCAAAGGACTGTTGCGCTGTGAGCATAAATCTCCCTCTGCCGCTGCTCGGTGAAATGGCGATTTTCGTCAAGGTCGTGGAGACCGGCAGCTTCTCCGAAGCCGCGCGCCAACTGGGTTCGTCGCCCTCGGCGGTCAGCCGCAGTATTTCCCGGCTGGAGAAGGCTTTGGCCACGCGGCTGCTGCAACGCACCACGCGCAAATTGCGCTTGAGCGATGGCGGGGAAGAGGTATTCAAGCGCTGTCAGGAGATGGTCAGCGCGGCCCGGTCAGTGATGGAGATCAGCGGCCAGTTCACCCACGAAGCCGAGGGACTGGTGCGGGTCAGCGTGCCGAAAGCGGTCGGGCGCTTCGTAATTCATCCGCATATGCCGGAGTTTCTGCGCCGCTATCCGAAGGTTGATGTGGAGTTGCTGCTGGAAGATCGGCAGGTAGATTTGATCGACGATCATGTCGACCTGGCGATTCGCATCACGGAGCGGCCGCCGGCGGGGTTGGTTGGGCGGCAGTTGTTGACTATCGACCATTTGCTCTGCGCCACACCGCAGTATCTGGCCGAACATGGCACACCGACTCATCCCCACGACTTGCTCAATCACAGCTGCATCTACCTGGGCGAAACCCCGAGCGATGCGCGCTGGAAATTCAAGAAAGGCAGCAAAGCGGTGACGGTCGGCGTTCGAGGGCGGTATGCCGCCAATCACACGGGCGTGCGTCTGGGCGCGGTGTTGCAGCACATCGGTATTGGCAGCCTGCCGTATTTCACCGCGCGCTATGCCCTGGAACAAGGTTTGATTGTGCAGGTCCTGCCGGACTGGACATTCCTGGCGTCCTACCACGGTGGACTATGGTTGTTGCACTCGCCGACGCGCTATCTGCCGCCGAAGCTGCGGGTGTTCATCGACTATCTGGTGGAGTGCCTGGAGAAAGAACCGACATTGAGCAAACCCGGAAAAGCCGGCGGTTCAAAAGCCTTGGCCGAGTACGAATTGCCCGAGAGTGAAGGGCTGCTTTAATCGATCAAAAAAAGGCCCGCATGGATCACCATGCGGGCCTTTTCTTTACCGGGCGAAAATCAGTGCTTGCTGTCCTGGGCGGACATCGCCAGCAGTTGTTTTTCCTGATTCCAGTCGAACGGTTCGTCGTTCTGTTCAGCTTCGTAACGGCGCTCTTCCAGTGCCTGATACATGTCGATTTCTTCATCGGACAGGTAGTGCAGGCAGTCGCCAGCGAAGAACCACAGCAGATCCCGCGGGATCAGGTGGGCAATTTGCGGAT
The DNA here is from genome assembly GCF_058789255.1 of Pseudomonas sp. FW215-R2. Taxonomy (NCBI): domain Bacteria; kingdom Pseudomonadati; phylum Pseudomonadota; class Gammaproteobacteria; order Pseudomonadales; family Pseudomonadaceae; genus Pseudomonas; species Pseudomonas sp. FW215-R2. The sequence goes on along the minus strand of NZ_JBYTBO010000011.1, from coordinate 45,999 downwards.
AGCGGGTAATCACTTGAGTCAGGATGTCCTGGCCCAGGTATTGGCTTTCGATCGGCTCGATCGGCAGTGACGCCAGCAGTTCGTCGAAACGCTCCAGGAACAGGGCATGGCTTTCTTCGGGAACCTGATCGGCCTCACCTACGGCGACCAGGATACTGCGCAGGTGGTCGAGCAAAACCAGATGATCGGCAACGACGTTGGACACGAGATAAGTCCTCAAGAGCAAAACGGGCGCGGGAGTATAAAGCGCCTGCGCCCGTTTTTCACTGATTGAAGGGATCAGCGGACTTTCCCTTCCGCCAGCTTCAGCTCCTCCTTGTCGAAATCATCGACATCGATCACCTTGCGCCGCGCCGCTTCGGTATCACGCAGGGTCTGGGCTTCCACGGCTTGCAGCACTCCGGCCTCCAGTGCTGCATCGATGGCGTGTTCCCCTGCGACCGGTTTGACCTGACCGCTTTTGAGCGAGGTGTGCAGTTTCTTGTGCAGCGGTTGCGCAGCGTTCAGCTGATCGCAGGCATGTTGCAGTGCGCCGACCGCATCGTCCGCCGCTTGTGGGCGATAGCAGCCGGCAAGCAGTTCTTCCAGTGCCGGATCGCCCTTGGCCCGACCGATGACACCGGCCACTTCGGCACCGAGCTTGTCCGACGGGCCTTTGTGGCGACGACCGAACGGGAACACGATCACTCGCAACAGGCAGCCGAAGACCCGGTTCGGGAAGTTGGTCAGCAGTTCATCCAGCGCTTTTTCCGACTGGCCGAGGCTTTCCTCCATGGCCCATCTGAACAACGGTTCCATGTACGCCGGGGAATCGAGATCGTGATAACGCTTGAGCGCCGCCGAGGCGAGATACAGGTTGCTCAGCACATCGCCCAGGCGCGCCGACAGACGCTCACGGCGTTTCAGTTCGCCGCCCAGCAGCATCATGCTCAGGTCGGCGAGCATCGCAAACGCGGCAGCCTGACGGTTGAGCGCGCGGAAATAACCCTGGCTGAGCTTGTCTCCCGGTGCATGTTCGAAATGGCCGAAACCAAGATTCAACACCAGCGTGCTGGCGGCGTTGCTCACGGCAAATCCGATGTGCTTGAGCAGCAGGCCATCGAACTCCTTGAGGGCCTGATCCTTGTCTTCACGTCCGGCGAGAGCCATTTCCTTGAGCACGAATGGATGGCAGCGAATCGCGCCCTGGCCGAAGATCATCAGGTTGCGCGAAAGAATGTTGGCGCCTTCCACGGTGATGAAGATCGGCGCGCCGTTCCAGCTGCGACCCAGGTAGTTGTTCGGGCCCATGATGATCGCCTTGCCGCCATGCACGTCCATGGCGTGGCTGATGCACTCGCGACCGCGTTCGGTGAGGTGATACTTGAGAATCGCCGACAGCACCGAGGGCTTCTCGCCCAGATCCACCGCGTTGGCGGTGAGCATCCGCGCAGCGTCCATCATCCACGCGTTGCCGCCGATGCGCGCCATGGCTTCCTGAATGCCTTCGAACGCTGACAGCGGGACGTTGAACTGTTCGCGAATCTGCGCGTACTGCCCGGTCACCAGACTGGTGAACTTGGCCGCGCCAGTGCCCACTGCCGGCAAGGAAATCGAACGCCCGACCGACAGGCAGTTCATCAGCATCATCCAGCCCTTGCCGAGCATGTCCTGGCCGCCGATCAGGAAGTCCAGCGGGATGAACACGTCCTTGCCGGAGTTGGGGCCGTTCATGAAAGCAGCGCCCAATGGCAAGTGGCGACGGCCAATCTCAACGCCGGCGGTATCGGTCGGAATCAGCGCGAGGCTGATGCCCAGGTCTTCTTTATCGCCGAGCAGGTGATCCGGGTCATAGGCCTTGAAGGCCAGGCCGAGCAAGGTCGCGACCGGGCCGAGGGTGATGTAGCGTTTTTCCCAGTTCAGGCGCAGGCCGAGGGTTTCCTGGCCTTCCCACTGGCCTTTGCAGATGATCCCGGTGTCGGGCATCGCACCGGCATCGGAACCGGCGAGCGGGCCGGTCAGCGCGAAACACGGAATGTCGTCGCCCCGGGCCAGTCGTGGCAGGTAATGGTTGCGCTGTTCGTCGGTGCCGTAATGCAGCAGCAGTTCGGCCGGGCCGAGGGAGTTGGGCACCATCACGGTGGAGGCGAGGTCGCCGCTGCGGGTTGCCAGTTTCATCGCCACTTGAGAGTGGGCGTAGGCAGAGAAGCCTTTACCGCCGAATTCCTTGGGAATGATCAGGGCGAAGAAGCCGTGTTCCTTGATGTGGGTCCAGGCTTCGGGTGGAAGGTCCATCGACTGGCCGATCTGCCAGTCGGTGACCATCGCGCAGAGTTCTTCGGTCGGGCCGTCGATGAATGCCTGTTCCTCGTCGCTCAGTTGCGCTTTGGGATAGGACAGCAGTTTTTCCCAGTCCGGACGACCGCTGAACAGTTCACCGTCCCACCACACCGTGCCGGCATCGATCGCATCGCGCTCGGTCTGTGACATGGGCGGCAGGGTTTTCTGGAACCAGTTGAACAGCGGCGCGCTGAAGTGTTTGCGGCGCAGATCCGGCAACAGCAGCGGAGCCGCAACGGTGGCCAGTACGACCCAGAAGATCAGCAGCAACCAGCCTGGCGCGTGGCTGAAAATCCCCATCGCCAGCAGGTAAGCCGCGACGATGCCCAGTGCAGGCAGCGGGGCGATGCGTCGGTGGGCCAGATACGCCACGCCGACGATCAGAACCAGTATCCACAACAACAGCATATTCAATCCTCCGTGAACCAGGGCGAACGACCCTCCAGAGCTTAGACGGCATCTGCAAAACGGGGCGGTCAGAGCAAGCTGATCTGAATCGTGGGAATCCCTGGATGTCTTTTGTAGGTTCGGTGGGCAACACCCGTGGGAAATCGTTCGCTGACTCCGCGGCTTTGCGTCCATGTTTGGCCGAAACGTCGTTATCTCTGTGCTGATCCTCTCGCTAGACTCCGGGTTCACCCAGGAGAATGTCGTCATGCGCGAGTATCTGAGCCCCGGCCGCTTCATCGATAGTGACCACCCCTCGGTGGTGGAGTTCGCAGAACAGCACCGTGGTGCCAGCCGCGACCCGCGCGCGCAGGCGATCAGTCTTTATTACGCCGTGCGCGAGGCGGTGCGTTACAACATGTACACCTTCAGCCGCGACCCGCAGACCTTGCGCGGCAGCTACGCGCTGGCGGCGGGTGAAAGTTATTGCGTGCCCAAGGCCACGTTGCTCGCCGGTTGCGCGCGCCATTGCGGGATCCCCGCACGCATCGGTCTGGCGGATGTGAAAAATCATCTGTCGACGCCGCGTCTGCTTGAACTGCTGAGAAGCGAAGTGTTCGCCATGCATGGTTATACCGAGCTGTTTCTCAATGATCGCTGGGTGAAAGCCACACCCGCGTTCAACCAGAAGCTCTGCGAAATGTTCAACGTTGCGCCGCTGGAATTCGACGGCATAAACGACAGCGTTTTCCACCCGTATAACAGCGATGGCGCGCTGCTGATGGAGTACCTGGTCGATCACGGCCAGTTCGCCGATGTACCGGAATCTTTTTTCTTCGAACATCTGCAGAAATGTTATCCGCACCTGTTCAACGACCAGCAGACGCCACTGTCCAGTGACATGCACGGTAATGTCGGCAGCCGCTGATCCGGCGTATGCTGCTCGCCCACTCAATGGAAAAGAGGCGGTCATGCTGAAGATCTGGGGTCGCAAGAATTCGTCGAATGTCAGAAAACCGTTGTGGGCTGCCGAAGAACTCGGGCTGGCCTACGAGGCGATCGATGCCGGTGGCGCGTTCGGTGTGGTCGACACGCCTGAGTACCGGGCGATGAACCCGAACGGTCGAGTGCCGGTGATCGAAGACGACGGTTTCGTGTTGTGGGAATCCAACGCCATCGTTCGCTACCTGTTGGCCAGGCATGCGGCCAATACCTCGTGGTTTCCGGCAGATCTGCAAACCCGTGCTGTCGCCGACAAGTGGATGGACTGGACCACGTCCAGTTTCGCAGGCCCTTTCCGTACGGTGTTCTGGGGCGTTCTGCGCACCCCGGCGGACAAGCAGGACTGGCCGGCGATTCATGCCGCGATCAAGGAATGCGAAGGGTTGCTGGCGATGGCCGATCAGGCCCTGAAAAACCAGCCTTACCTGTCCGGCGGTGAAATCGGCATGGGCGATATTCCGCTCGGCAGTTTCATTTATGCCTGGTTCGAGATGCCGATCGAGCGTGCGCCGATGCCTCATCTGGAGGCCTGGTATGCGCGACTGAAGCAGCGTCCGGCGTATCAAAAAGCCGTCATGACCGCGTTGACTTAATACCTACTATCGACACACTTGACTGTACTTGTGCGGCGGCGGCAAGCACCATTGCGCTTGTGCGCCGCGGTTGTCTCCCTCGCCGCCCGCCGTCATTCAGTCCTTTTCTCTTCTTGGTGCGTAAATCCGATATGAGTTCCGCTCTGTCCATCCGGCAGCTAACCAAAACCTACGGCAACGGGTTCCAGGCCTTGAGTGGTATCGATCTGGACGTCGCCGAAGGTGACTTCTTTGCCTTGCTCGGCCCTAACGGCGCAGGCAAATCCACGACCATCGGCATTCTCTCGACCCTGGTGAACAAGACCAGCGGCACGGTGAATATCTTCGGTCACGACCTGGACAAGAACCCCGCGGCGCTCAAGCGCTCGATTGGCGTGGTGCCCCAGGAATTCAACTTCAACCAGTTCGAAAAGACGTTCGACATCGTCGTGACCCAGGCGGGTTACTACGGCATTCCGGCGAAGATCGCCAAGGAACGCGCCGAACAGTACCTGACCCAGCTTGGCCTTTGGGACAAGCGCGATGTGCCGTCGCGTTCGTTGTCCGGCGGCATGAAGCGGCGCTTGATGATCGCCCGCGCATTGGTGCATGAGCCGCGCCTGCTGATCCTCGACGAACCGACAGCCGGGGTGGATATCGAGTTGCGTCGTTCGATGTGGACCTTCCTCACCGAGCTGAACCAGAAAGGCATCACCATCATCCTCACCACGCATTACCTGGAAGAGGCTGAGCAGTTGTGCCGCAACATCGGCATCATCGACCACGGCACCATCGTCGAGAACACCAGCATGCGTCAGTTGCTCGGGCAACTGCATGTGGAAACCTTCCTGCTCGATCTGAAGAGCGATCTGGCGGTTGCGCCGCAACTGGTCGGCTATCCGGCCCGTCTGGTGGACGCGCATACACTGGAAGTCCAGGTCGACAAGTCCATGGGCATCACTGCGCTGTTCGGTCAACTGGCCCTGCAGAACATCGAAGTGCTGAGCCTGCGCAATAAAACCAATCGCCTCGAGGAGCTGTTCGTGTCCCTGGTGGAGAAAAATCTGTCGAAGGTGGCGGTATGAGTTCCGAGCTGCGCCCCAATCTCGTCGCCCTCAACACCATCGTTTACCGCGAGGTCAAACGCTTCACCCGGATCTGGCCGCAGACTCTGCTGCCGCCGGCGATCACCATGGTTCTGTACTTCGTGATCTTCGGCAACCTGATCGGCAAGCAGATTGGCGCCATGGGTGGATTCACCTACATGGAGTACATCGTGCCGGGGCTGATCATGATGTCGGTGATCACCAACTCCTACGGCAACGTGGTGTCGAGTTTCTTCGGCAGCAAGTTCCAGCGCTCCATCGAAGAACTGATGGTGTCGCCGGTGTCGCCGCACACGATTCTGATCGGCTACACCCTTGGCGGCGTGCTGCGCGGCCTGATGGTGGGGGTTATCGTGACGATCCTGTCGATGTTCTTCACCAGCCTGCAGGTGCATCACCTGGGCGTCACCGTTCTGGTGGTGGTGCTGACGGCGACGATCTTCTCGCTGCTGGGCTTCATCAACGCCGTGTTCGCACGTAACTTCGATGACATCTCGATCATCCCGACCTTCGTGCTGACCCCGCTGACTTACCTCGGTGGCGTGTTCTACTCGATCACCTTGCTGCCGCCGTTCTGGCAGACCGTGTCGCTGGCCAACCCGGTGCTGCACATGGTCAATGCCTTCCGTTACGGCATCCTGGGCGTTTCGGACATTCGCATCGGTATCGCGATCACCTTCATGCTGGTCGCCACTGTGGTGCTGTATGTCGGTTGCGCACGGTTGCTGGTAAGCGGACGCGGCATGCGTACCTGATTCACCCGGTGTCGCAATAAAAAAACGGCCTCCCACATTGGAGGCCGTTTTGCATTCACGATTGGCGACTTTTCTTGCGCCGCGCCCATTGCCGGGCCACCCACCAGCGCCAGTACATCATCACCACGCAGTAGGCGAGGGCGCCCAGCGCCAGCCCGACCACCACCGAGCCCAGCAGGAAGGGTTGCCACAGGGTCGAGAGTTCTCCGCTGATCCATTCCCAGGTCAATTCGTCGGGGAGAGTGCGGGCGGGAACATCCATCAACCAGGCACCCGCCTGATAGGTGCAGAAGAACACGGCTGGCATGGTGATCGGGTTGGTCAGCCAGACCAGGCTGACGGCAATCGGCATGTTGCCGCGCACCGTGATGGCCAGTGCCGCCGCCACCAGCATCTGCGCGGGAATCGGCAGAAACGCCGCGAACAAGCCAACGGCCATGGCTCGGGCCACCGAGTGACGATTGAGGTGCCAGAGGTTCGGGTCATGCAGCAACGTGCCGAGAAAGCGTAAGGATTTGTGTTCCCTGATGCTCGTCGGATCGGGCATGTAACGTTTGAATAAGCGCCGGGGCATAAGGCTTCTCGGTCGGTTAAGGCGGCAAGTATGTCTGGATTCTACGAACCGCCCATTCAGACTTTGTGACAATTGATAACGACGACTGTGACCAACACCCGCTATGCCTTGTGAGGGGAGACTTTTCTGGAAAGTCGCAATCAAGGACGAGCGTATGCGCACAGGGATGATGGCGCTGGCGGTCGGTCTGCTGGTTCCGGTTTTTTTACCGGCGTTGCCGCCGGTCGGGTGGATGGTTTTGCTGCCGGTCGTGGCGCTGATGCTGCTGCCGTTTCGCAGCTATCCGCTGGCTTTTTTGCTGTTTGGATTCACGTGGTCGTGCATCGGTGCGCAGTGGGCGCTGGATGATCGACTGCCATCGAAGCTTGACGGCGAGACGCGCTGGGTCGAAGGGCGGGTAGTCGGCCTGCCACAGAATGGTGATGGAGTGGTGCGCTTCGAACTGGCCGATGCCCGTTCGAGACACGAGAAACTGCCGTCGCTGATGCGCCTCGCCTGGTACGACGGGCCATCGGTCAACAGCGGTGAGCGCTGGCGGCTGGCGGTCAAACTCAAACGTCCCGGCGGATTGCTCAATCCCGATGCCTTCGATTACGAGGCGTGGCTGTTGGCGCAACGCATCGGCGCCACCGGCACGGTAAAGGACGGCAGTCGGCTGGCGGCGGCGCATTGGGCCTGGCGGGACAGCATTCGTCGGCGTCTGCTGGAAGTGGACACCCAGGGTCGAGGCGCAGCGCTGGCGGCGTTGGTGCTGGGTGATGGCTCGGGACTCAGTCGCGAGGACTGGCAGATTCTGCAGGACACCGGCACCGTGCACCTGCTGGTGATTTCCGGGCAGCACATCGGTCTGTTGGCGGCGGTGATGTATGGGCTGGTCGCCGGGCTGGCGCGATTCGGTGTGTGGCCATTGCGTTGGCCATGGCTGCCGTGGGCGTGCGGTCTGGCGTTCGCGGCAGCGTTGGGTTACGGGCTGTTGGCCGGGTTCGATGTGCCGGTGCGACGGGCCTGCGTGATGGTTGCGCTGGTGTTGCTGTGGCGATTGCGATTTCGCCATCTCGGTGCCTGGTGGCCGTTGTTGCTGGCCTTCAATGGGGTGTTGTTGATGGACCCGCTGGCCAGTCTGCGTCCGGGATTGTGGTTGTCCTTCGCGGCGGTGGCGGTGCTGATTTTCACCTTCGGCGGTCGACTGGGACCCTGGCGCTGGTGGCAGACCTGGACGCGAGCGCAATGGCTGATCGCTATCGGCCTGTGCCCGGTGTTGCTGACCCTGGGCTTGCCGATCAGCCTCAGCGGGCCATTGGCCAATCTGCTGGCGGTGCCGTGGATCAGTTTTGCGGTGCTGCCGCCGGCATTGCTGGGCACTTTGTTGTTGCCGATTCCCTATGTCGGCGAAGGGCTGTTGTGGCTGGCCGGCGGGCTGGTTGATGGATTGTTCCGGGCGCTGGCCCTGATTGCCGGGCACTGGCCAGCGTGGGTTGCGGCATCGATGCCGGGTTGGGTACTGACGCTGGGCTGCCTCGGTGCCGTGCTGTTATTGCTGCCCCGAGGCGTTCCGTTGCGCCCCTTGGGTTGGCCGTTACTGCTGGTGCTGGCATTACCGCCCCGGGAGCGGCTGGCCGAAGGCCTGGCGGAAGTCTGGCAGCTCGACGTCGGCCAGGGTCTGGCGATTCTGATCCGCACCCGTCACCACACATTGCTGTACGACAGCGGCCCGCGTTTCGGCGATTTTGACGTCGGTGAACGGGTGGTGCTGCCGGCCTTGCACAAGCTGGGCGTGGAGCGGCTCGACCTGATGCTGCTCAGCCATGCCGACGCCGACCATGCCGGTGGGGCGTTGGCGGTGGCAAGAGGATTACCGGTCGGCCGGGTGATCAGCGGCGATCCGCCGGGCCTGCCCGAAGCGCTGAATGCTGAGTCTTGTGACAGCGGTCGGCAATGGCAGTGGGACGGCGTCGCCTTTCATCTGTGGCAGTGGGCCGACGCCCATGACAGCAACCAGCGTTCCTGCGTCCTGCAGATCGAAGCCAACGGCGAGCGGTTGCTGCTGACCGGCGATATCGACACCGCTGCCGAACGGGATTTGCTCAACAGCGCACTGGCGGTTCCGACCCGGTGGTTGCAAGCCCCGCACCATGGCAGTCGCAGCTCCTCATCAATGGCGTTGCTCAAGGTTTTGCAGCCTCGGGACGTGCTCATCTCCCGGGGGCAGGGCAACTCGTTCGGGCATCCGCATCCGACGGTCATCGCCCGTTACCGCAAGCTGGGCTTGCGCATCCATGATAGCGCCGAGCAGGGTGCCATTCATCTGCAACTGGGCAGATTCCAGCCGGCCCGGTCGATGCGTCAGCAGCGCCGCTTCTGGCGCGACCCGCCACTGCCGGGGGCGGCGTACCGTTGAGCACGGTCGTCGGGGCGACGGGTCTTTATCGCGAACCGGTATGGTAAAGTGGCGCACTTTTTCGAGGGGGCTGTCACTGTGTGGGAATTGGTCAAATCCGGCGGCTGGATGATGTTGCCGATCATTCTGAGTTCCATCGCCGCCATGGCGATCGTCGCCGAGCGTCTGTGGACGCTGCGCGCCAGTCGCGTCACCCCTGAGCATCTGCTGGGTCAGGTCTGGGTCTGGATCAAGGACAAGCAGCTCAACAAGGAAAAACTCAAGGAATTGCGCGCCAACTCGCCGCTGGGTGAAATCCTCGCTGCGGGCCTGGCCAACTCCAAGCATGGTCGCGAGATCATGAAAGAGTGCATCGAAGAGGCCGCCGCCCGGGTCATCCACGAGCTGGAGCGCTACGTCAACGCGCTGGGCACCATCGCCGCCATGTCGCCGCTGCTCGGTCTGCTGGGTACGGTGCTGGGCATGATCGACATCTTCAGTGCCTTCACCGGTTCTGGCATGACCACCAACGCTTCGGTATTGGCCGGTGGTATCTCCAAGGCGCTGATCACCACGGCAGCGGGCCTGATGGTCGGTATTCCGTCGGTGTTCTTCCACCGTTTCCTGCAACGCCGCATCGATGAGCTGGTGGTGGGCATGGAGCAGGAAGCGATCAAACTGGTGGAAGTGGTGCAGGGCGACCGTGACGTCGATCTGGCCGGGGGCAAAGCGTGAAATTCCGTCGCAAACCCCGGGAAACGATCGACATCAACCTCGCGTCGCTGATCGACGTGGTGTTCATTCTGTTGCTGTTTTTCGTCGTGACCACCACCTTCACCCGCGAAACCCAGTTGCGTGTCGACCTGCCGGAAGCGGTCAGCGGCTCGCCGGCCGAAGATCAGCAGGTCAAGCAACTGGACGTCGCCATCAGCGCTGAAGGCGTGTTTTCGGTGAACAACAAGATTCTGCCGAAGAACGACCTGGCGACCCTGATGGAAGCCATGCAGAAAGAAGCCAACGGTGACACCAACATGCCGTTGTCGATCAGTGCCGATGGCAAGACTCAGCATCAATCCGTGATCACCGCCATGGACGCGGCCGGCAAGCTCGGTTTCAGTCATTTGCGCATGACCACGGTCGAGGCGGCGCCCAAATCCTGATGGCCATGTCCGATCGTCTGCTCGCCGCGTGGTATCAGGGGCATCCGGCCCTGACGCTGTTGCGGCCGCTGGAGTGGCTGTACCGCCGCGTCGTGGCCGGCAAGCGTCAGCGTTTTCTCGATGGTGAAGGCGAGATCTATCAGTCGCCGGTGCCGGTGATCGTGGTCGGCAACATCACGGTTGGTGGCACCGGCAAGACGCCGATGATTCTGTGGCTGATCGAACACTGCCGGCGCAGCGGGCTGCGGGTCGGTGTGGTCAGTCGCGGTTACGGCGCCAAGCCACCGCAGCTGCCATGGCGGGTCGAAGCCGATCAAGGCGCCGAAATCGCTGGTGACGAGCCATTGCTGATCGTGCAGCGCACCGGTGTGCCGCTGATGATCGACCCGAACCGCGGCGCCGCCGTCAAAGCCTTGCTGGCCAGCGAGCCGCTGGACCTGATCCTGTCCGATGACGGCATGCAGCATTATCGTCTGGCGCGGGACCTTGAGCTGGTGCTGATTGACGCTGCCCGAGGGCTGGGCAACAAACGCTGCCTGCCCGCCGGCCCGTTGCGTGAACCGATCGAGCGCCTGCAAAGCGTCGATGGCGTGCTGTTCAACGGCGCGGCGTCGGACCGCGAGGACGGTTTCGCTTTCCGTCTGCAACCCACCGCACTGGTCAATCTACTCAGCGGCGAACGCCGGCCCCTCGATCACTTTTCGCCCGGTCAGGCACTGCATGCAGTCGCCGGGATCGGCAATCCGCAACGTTTCTTCAATACCCTCGAAGCGCTAGACTGGCGGCCAGTGCCCCACGCGTTTGCCGACCACGCCGAATACAGCGTGCAGGCCTTGAGTTTCACGCCGTCATTGCCAGTGGTGATGACTGAAAAGGACGCGGTGAAGTGCCGTGCCTTCGCTGCCGCCGACTGGTGGTACCTGGCGGTCGATGCCGTGCCGTCGCCGGCCTTCGTGGCCTGGTTCGACACGCAACTGATGCGCCTGTTGCCGGATCGGCTTTTGCCTTAAACCGTTTTTATCCAGGGAATGTTCATGGACACCAAATTGCTCGACATCCTCGCCTGCCCGATCTGCAAAGGCCCGCTCAAGCTCAGCGCCGACAAGACCGAACTGATCAGCAAGGGCGCCGGCCTGGCGTACCCGATCCGTGATGGCATCCCGGTCATGCTGGAAAGCGAAGCCCGCACCCTGACCACCGACGAGCGTCTGGATAAATGACCACAGCCTTCACCGTTGTCATCCCGTCGCGCTACGCCTCGACCCGTCTGCCGGGCAAACCGCTGCTGGATATCGCCGGCAAGCCGATGATCCAGCACGTCTGGGAACAGGCGAGTAAAAGCAGCGCCAGTCGCGTGGTCGTGGCCACCGACGATGCGCGCATCGTCGAGGCCTGCAAGGCTTTCGGCGCCGAAGTGGTGCTGACCCGTGAAGATCACAACTCCGGCACCGACCGCCTGGCCGAAGTGGCTGCGAAACTGGGCCTTGAGCCGGATGCCATCGTGGTCAACGTGCAGGGTGACGAACCGCTGATCCCGCCAAGCGTGATCGACCAGGTTGCCGCCAACCTTGCGGCTCACACCGAAGCGCGCATGGCCACCCTGGCCGAGCCGATCGAGGACGTGGAAACCCTGTTCAATCCGAACGTGGTCAAGGTCGTCAGCGACCTCAACGGTCTGGCGCTGACGTTCAGTCGTGCGACGTTGCCGTGGGCCCGCGATGCGTTCGCCAAGAACCGCGACGTGCTGCCGGAAGGCGTGCCGTATCGCCGCCACATCGGCATCTATGCCTACCGTGCAGGCTTCCTCCAGGACTTCGTGAGCTGGGGCCCGTGCTGGCTGGAAAACACCGAATCCCTCGAACAGTTGCGTGCCCTGTGGCACGGCGTGCGGATTCACGTGGCTGACGCATTGATCGCGCCGCCAACCGGAGTCGACACCGCCGAAGACCTCGAGCGCGTCCGTCGCCTGCTGGAGGCCTGATGCGCGTTCTGTTCGTGTGCCTGGGCAACATCTGCCGCTCGCCCACCGCCGAAGGCGTGATGCGCGCCAAACTGCGTGAGGCCGGATTGGCGGCTCAGGTCGAAGTGGCCTCCGCCGGCACCGGCGACTGGCACGTCGGCAATCCACCGGACAAGCGCAGTCAGGCAGCGGCCAAACTGCGTGGTTACGACTTGTCGGCGCAACGCGCTCAGCAGGTCAGCCGCGCCGATTTCGCCAGCTACGACCTGATCCTCGCCATGGACAACAGCAACCTGCGCAACCTCAAGGCCTTGCAACCGTCTACCGGCAAGGCTGAGCTGGACTTGTTCCTGCGCCGTTATGAAGGCGAAGTCGATGAAGTGCCGGATCCGTATTACGACGGCGATCAGGGTTTCGAGCAGGTATTGGATTTGATCGAGCGCGCCTGCGACCGGTTGCTGATCGAAGTGAAGGGCCGGTTATGAGTTTGCAGGTACACCCTCAGGTTTCCATGAAGCCGTTCAACACGTTTGGTGTGGACGTTCGTGCGCAATTGTTCGCCGAGGCCCACAGTGACGCCGATGTGCGCGAAGCCCTGGCTTATGCGACCGCCCACGATGTGCCGTTGCTGGTCATCGGTGGCGGCAGCAATCTGCTGCTGACGGCGGACATTCCGGCACTGGTGCTGCGCATGGCCAGCCGTGGCATTCGCGTCATCAGTGATGACGGCAACCGCGTGGTGATTGAGGCCGAGGCTGGCGAGCCGTGGCATCCATTTGTCCAGCACACGCTGGCGCAGGGTTTTTCGGGGCTGGAAAACCTCAGCCTGATCCCCGGCACCGTCGGCGCTGCGCCGATGCAGAACATTGGTGCCTACGGTGTCGAGATCAAGGACGTGTTCGCCGGCCTGACAGCGCTGGATCGCCAGACCGGCGAGTTGCGCGACTTCTGTCTGGAAGAGTGCAACTTCGCCTACCGCGACAGCGTGTTCAAGCAGCAACCGGGTCGTTGGTTGATCCTGCGGGTGCGCTTCGCATTGGATCGAGTCGCCCATCTGCACCTGGAATACGGCCCGGTGCGTCAGCGCCTGACCGAGCAGGGCATCGAGCAGCCGACGCCGACGGATGTCAGCCGCGCCATTTGCAGCATCCGCAGCGAGAAACTGCCGGACCCGGCGGTGCTCGGCAATGCCGGCAGCTTCTTCAAAAACCCGTTGGTGTCAGCGGCGGTGGTCGCGCAGATCAAGGGGCAGCACCCGGATCTGGTGGCCTACGCGCAACCGGACGGGCAGATGAAGCTGGCGGCGGGCTGGCTGATCGAGCGGGCGGGCTGGAAAGGTTTCCGTGAGGCCGATGCCGGCGTGCATAAATTGCAGGCGCTGGTGCTGGTCAACTACGGCGCGGCGACCGGGCTGCAACTGCTCGATCTGGCGCAACGTATCCAGAAAGACATTGCAGAACGTTTCAATGTCGAGCTGGAAATGGAGCCCAACCGTTATTGAGGCTACGCTTTCAAGGCTGAATCCAAAGCCCTGCACTATTTAAAAAGTGCAGGGCTTTTTTGTTAATCCCGGGTTAACTTAGCGAGCTAACGATACAACCCTTTGCTCCACCAAAGGCCCGGTGCAGACGTTCCTGTCGGCACAAGAGAGCCTCATTAGCCTGAGTCGATCTGCGTGAACCCACCGCTGATTTTCCGGCGGCAGATTGCTCGACCCCATAACCTCCACGAATATGCGGGCGTGCCCATGATTACCCTGAAACTCAATGGTCAAGATCATCCACTCGATGTCACCGAGGACATGCCCCTGTTGTGGGCGATCCGTGACGTCGCCGGTTACAACGGCACCAAGTTCGGCTGCGGCATGGGCCTGTGTGGCGCCTGCACCATTCATATCGACGGCTCGCCGGCGCGCAGTTGCATCACGCCGATCGGCTCGGTGGCCGGGCAGAATGTAACGACCATCGACAACCTGCACGCCGATCCGATTGGCCAGATCGTCCAGCAGGCCTGGCTGGACACCGCCGTGGCCCAGTGCGGTTTCTGTCAGGGTGGGCAGATCATGTCCGCCACCGCGTTGCTCAAGACCAACCCGAACCCGAGCGACGAGCAGATCGAAGAGGCGATGGTCGGCAACATTTGCCGCTGCGGCACCTACAACCGGATCAAGACCGCCATTCGTCAGGCTTCCACTCACTTGAAGGAGGCCAAGGCATGAGCCGTTTACCGAACGATTTCGCCCTGAGCAACCTGAGTCGTCGGGGCTTCCTCAAGGGTGTGGGCGCTACCGGTGCGCTGGTGCTGGCCGCGAGTTGGGGCTGGCAGGATGCGCTGGCCGAAGACAAACCGAAGAAATTCGGTGCCGATGGCATGCCCAACGGCTGGATCGACGATCCGAAGGTTTACGTCAGCATTGCCGCCGACGGTACGGTGACCGTGGTCTGCAACCGCTCGGAAATGGGCCAGGGCGTGCGCACGAGCCTGACCATGGTGGTCGCCGATGAACTGGAAGCCGACTGGGCCCACGTCAAGGTTCAACAGGCGCCGGGCGACGAAGTGCGTTTCGGCAACCAGGACACCGACGGCTCGCGCAGCATGCGCCATTGGTACGAACCGATGCGTCGTTGCGGCGCCGCTGCCCGGACCATGCTTGAGCAGGCTGCGGCCGCGCAGTGGAAGGTGCCGGTCGGCGAGTGCCACGCGCAACTGCACAAAGTCATTCACACACCGTCCGGGCGCGAGTTGGGCTACGGCGAGCTGGCTGCAGCGGCCAGTGCGTTGCCGGTCCCGGGCCGTGACAGCCTGCGGCTCAAGCAGCCGTCGGAATTCCGCTACATCGGCAAGGAAGGCACCAAGGCCATCGATGGCGATGACATCGTCAACGGTCGCGCCGTGTACGGAGCCGATGTGCATTTCGACGGCATGCTGTACGCCGTGATCGCCCGCCCTGCGGTGTACGGCGGCAAGGTCAAGTCGGTGGATGACAGCGCCGCGCTGAAAGTACCGGGTGTATTGAAAGTCATCCAGATCGAACCGCGGCCGCTGCCTTCGGAATTCCAGCCATTGGGTGGCGTGGCCGTGGTGGCCAGCAACACCTGGGCGGCGCTCAAGGGCCGCGAGGCGCTGAAGATCGAATGGGACGACGGCCCGAACGCCAGTTACGACTCGGTTGCCTATCGCAAAGAGATCGAAGCCGCTTCGCTGAAGCCGGGCAAGGTAGTGCGCAACACCGGCGACATCGAAAAGGCCATCGGCAGCGCTGCCAGCACTCTGGAAGCTTCTTACTACTTGCCACATCTGGCACAGGCGCCGATGGAGCCGATGGTGGCCATCGCTCGCTATAAAGAAGGCGTGTGCGAGGCCTGGGCGCCGAGTCAGGCACCGCAGGTCACCCGTGAACGAATCGCCGAACGCCTTGGCCTGCCGTTCGATAACGTGACCTTCAACGTGACACTGCTCGGCGGTGGTTTTGGCCGCAAGTCCAAACCGGACTTCGTTGTCGAAGCCGCGATCCTCGCCAAGGAATTCCCCGGCAAGGCTGTGCGCGTGCAGTGGACCCGGGAAGATGACATCCACAACTCGTATTTCCACACCGTTTCGGCCGAGTACCTGAAGGCCGGTGTGGGCAAGGACGGCTTGCCGTCCGCCTGGCTGCACCGCACGGTGGCGCCGAGCATCACGGCGCTGTTCGCACCGGGCATGAATCACGAAGCCGCGTTCGAGCTGGGCATGGGTTTCACTAACATGGCTTATGCGATTCCCAACGTACGTCTGGAAAACCCTGAAGCCACGGTTCATACGCGTGTGGGTTGGTATCGCTCGGTGTCGAACATTCCCCATGGCTTCGCGATCCAGAGCTTCGTCGACGAACTGGCGCACAAGGCCAAGGAAGATCCGCTCAAGTACCAGATCAAATTGCTCGGCCCGGATCGGCAGATCGACCCGCGCACGCTCAGTGAAGAATGGAACTACGGCGAATCCCCCGAGCGTTATCCGATCGACACCGGGCGTATGCGCACCGTGCTGGAAACCGCGGCCAAGGCCGCCGGTTGGGGGCGGAAATTGCCCAAGGGCCGTGGTCTCGGATTAGCCGTGCATTACAGCTTCGTGACTTATGTGGCAGCGGTGATCGAAGTCGAGGTCAAGGACGACGGCACGCTGATCGTGCACAAGGCTGATATCGCGGTGGATTGCGGGCCGCAGATCAACCCCGAGCGAATCCGATCGCAATTCGAAGGCGCCTGTGTGATGGGCCTGGGCAATGCCGTGTGGGGTGAAATCAGCTTCAAGGACGGCAAGGTGCAGCAAGACAACTTCCATATGTATGAAGTGGCGCGCATGTCGCTGGCACCGAAGGAAGTCGCGGTGCATCTGGTGACGCCGCCGGGCGAAGTGCCGCTGGGCGGTGTCGGTGAGCCGGGCGTGCCGCCGATTGCGCCGGCGCTGTGCAATGCGATCTTCGCCGCGACCGGCCAGCGCATCCGTAACCTGCCGGTGCGTTACCAGTTGCAGGGCTGGCAAAAGGCGCAAGCGTGATGGACAGCGCCGATCTCAATGTCCTGCGCAGCGTGCTCGAATGGCGCCGCGCCGGGCAGCGGGTGGTGTTGTTTTCGGTGGTGCAGACCTGGGGCACTGCGCCCCGGGCGCCCGGCGCGATGCTGGCATTGCGCGAGGATGGCGTGGTCATCGGTTCGGTGTCTGGCGGTTGTGTCGAGGACGATCTGATTGCCCGGTTGCATGACGGGCGGATTCCCGCCGACGGGCCGCCGGTGCAGTTGATCACCTATGGCGTGACGCGGGAGGAGGCGGCGCGGTTCGGCCTGCCTTGTGGCGGCACCTTGCGTCTGACCGAAGAGCGAGTCGGCGATCCGGCATGGGTCGCCGAGTTGTTGGCTCGTTGTGAGGCTCACGAAATCGTTGCCCGCGAGCTGAATCTTGAAAGCGGTGAAGTGATTCTTTCGCCGGCGAGCAAAGCGGATGCATTGGCTTTCGACGGCAAGACCTTGCGCGCCATCTATGGCCCGCGTTGGCGTCTGCTGCTGATCGGTGCCGGACAGTTGTCGCGTTATGTGGCAGAAATGGCGCGGCTGCTGGATTTCGAAGTGCTGATCTGCGATCCCCGCACCGAATTCGTTTATGACTGGGAAGAGCAGCATGGCCGCTTTGTCCCGGGCATGCCGGATGAGGCGGTGCTGAATATTCAGACCGACGAACGCACTGCCATCGTTGCCCTGACCCACGATCCGCGCCTGGACGACATGGCGCTGCTGACGGCGCTCGATTCCAAGGCGTTTTACGTTGGTGCCCTGGGCTCGCGCGTCAACAGCCTCAAGCGCCGGGAATATCTGGCTGAGCTAGGTTTGTCGCCAGCGGCCATTGCAAGATTGCACGGGCCGATCGGTCTGCCGATCGGCAGTCATTCCCCGGCGGAAATCGCGTTGTCGTTGCTGGCGGAAATCGTCGCGATCAAGAATGGTGTCGAGTTGACGCAGAAGAGGGCAGAGCACGCATGAGTCGATCCATCGGAGTGATTGTGCTGGCGGCGGGCGAGGGCAGCCGTTTCCGCGAGGTGGCGGGTGCCGAAAAAGACAAGCTTCTGGCCGATTGCACGGGGCGCGACGGGGCTGTGCGTTCGGTGATCGAGCAGACGCTGGTGAACCTGCCGGCGAGTCTCGACAAGCGAGTGCTGGTGACGACCGAAGCGCGGCCGCAGGCGATGCGCATGGCGCAGGCTTACGGGTGTGATGTTGTCTCGATCGAGTCCACGGGGATGGGTGACAGCATTGCGGCGGGTGTCGCGGCTTGCCCGGATCTGGATGGCTGGCTGATTGTGCTGGGCGATATGCCGTTCATCCTGCCGTCGAGCATTGAGCGGGTGGTGGCGGCGATTGCCGACGATGCGGTCAGTGTGCCGGTGCTCAACGGTGAATACGGGCATCCAGTTGGATTTGGTCGAACATTTGGGTCCGGGTTGATGGCGTTGTCCGGTGATCGTGGGGCCAGGCCTTTGTTCAAGCAGGGGCGGGTGGTTGAGGTAGTCGTGGATGATCCTGGCGTCCTGTGGGATATCGATGTGCCCCAGGCGTTGGTTTTTCCGCCGGCCTGATACAAATCGCAAGGCATAAAAAAGCCCCGCCTGGATCACCAGGCGGGGCTTTTCATTGGCGGTCGGAATCAGACGAGAGGTTTAGGCTCGTGTTCTTTTTCCTGGGCCTGTTCGTGATGCTCGACCGCGTCCTGAACGGAACGTGGTGCTTCGGCAATCACGGCTTCAACGGCAACTTCTTCAGCGACCGGGGCAGGGGCTGCCTCGACCACTTCGGCAGCTGGAGTAGCAGCGGCGGCAGCGGCAGCCAGTTCGGCTTCCTTCTGCAGACGCTCTTCTTCGCGCTTGCGGCGACGCACTTCACGTGGGTCGTTCGGCGCGCGGCCACTTGGCGTCAGGGCGCTGACTGGAGCCGCTTCAACCACAGGGGCTGGTGCTTCGGCTACGACTGGCGCTTCTACGACCGGTGCCGGTTCAGCAACAACCACTGGCTCGGCAGCCTTGGCTTCTTCAACAACAGGCGCTTCAACCACTGGCGCTGGTGTTTCAGCGACAACCGGCTCGGCCACCCAGTTGAAAGCGGTCTGTTCTTCGCGAACTTCACGCACGGTTTCGGTCACGGTTTCAGCGACGGTTTCGACAACCGATGCTTCAACAACGACCGGTGCTTCGAAGGCCACGGCAGGTTCGGCAGCGACTTCAACCTGTGGCTGAGCTTCGCGAACCGGAGCCACTTCGACTTCCGGAGCAGCAGCCACTTCTACTGGAGTGGTTGCTTCAACAACCGGCGCTTCTACTGGAGCGGTTTCCAGCGTTGCAGCGGTGGCGCGTTCAGCTTGCTCGTGGGCCTGAGCTTCGGCCGGAGCGCTGATCACGGTGCTGGCAACAGCGGCAGTCACAGCCAGGCCAGCAGCCAGGTCGGCAGTGCTTGGTGCTTCGGCGTTTTCGCCGGTTTCGGATTCTTCCGAACCTTCGATCACGTTACCGTTGGCATCACGCTGACGCTCACGACGGTTGCTGCGACGACGCTGACCACGGGAGCGGCGGCGTGGACGATCGCCTTCGGCGTTCTCCGAACCGTCTTCCGGCAGTTGCTCTTCGTTGGTGTTCACTTCTTCTTCAGCTACGGCAGCAGTGGCTTGTTCGGCACGCGGTTGACGCTCTTCACGCGGTGGACGTGGTGCACGCTCTTCACGCGGCTGACGAGCTGGACGCTCTTCAGTGGCGGCTACAGCAACAGCGGCAGCAGCTGCGGCTGGTGCGGCATCCAGAGGTTCACGCAGTTCACGTACGCGCTCTTCGCGCTCGCCACGCGGCTTGCGATCTTCGCGCGGAGCACGTGGTGCACGTTCTTCACGAGGGGCGCGTGGTGCGCGTTCTTCACGGGCTACCGGTGCTTCGTCACGGGACTCGCGTGGCTCGCGGACTTCGCGGGCTTCACGAGGCTGACGCTCCTCACGCGGCTCGCGCGGTGCGCGCTCTTCACGTGGGGCACGTTCTTCGCGCGGCTTGCGTTCTTCATCGCGGCGACCGTTACGGTTGCGGCTCTGCTGACGACCGTTGCGACGTTCTTCATTGCGGGCCGGGCGCTCGGCGGCAGGTTTTTCAACCACGACCGGAGCAACTGGCTCTTCTTTGGTAGCGAACAGGCTGACCAGCGACTTCACCAGGCCTTTGAACAGGCTTGGCTCTGGTGCGGCAACCGGAGCAGGGGCTGGAGCCGGAGCGGCGACTTCGGTCGGAACCGGAGCGTTGGCGCGGGCCGGAGCGGTCTTGACCGCAGCTTCCTGGCGAACCAGGGTGCGGGTCGCGGCGGCTGGCTGAACGTCTTCGACGTCGGCGGCAGCGGCAGCGATTTCGTAGCTGGACTGGTTGGTCGCGGCTTCCGGGCTGTCGTCACGCAGACGCTGAACTTCGAAATGCGGGGTTTCGAGGTGGTCGTTCGGCAGGATGACGATACGGGCGCGGGTGCGCAGTTCGATCTTGGTGATCGAGTTGCGTTTTTCGTTGAGCAGGAACGCAGCCACCGGGATCGGCACTTGAGCGCGAACTTCGGCGGTGCGGTCTTTCAGGGCTTCTTCTTCGATCAGGCGCAGGATCGCCAGGGACAGCGATTCGACGTCGCGGATGATGCCGGTGCCGCTGCAACGCGGGCAGACGATGCCGCTGCTTTCGCCGAGCGAAGGACGCAGGCGCTGACGGGACATTTCCAGCAGGCCGAAGCGCGAGATGCGGCCGATCTGCACACGGGCGCGGTCGGCTTCCAGGCATTCGCGGACTTTCTCTTCCACGGCGCGCTGGTTCTTGGCAGGGGTCATGTCGATGAAGTCGATGACGATCAGGCCGCCGATGTCGCGCAGGCGCAACTGACGGGCGATTTCTTCAGCCGCTTCAAGGTTGGTCTGCAGGGCGGTTTCTTCGATGTCGCTGCCTTTGGTGGCGCGCGCCGAGTTGATGTCGATGGACACCAGGGCTTCGGTCGGATCGATGACGATGGAGCCGCCGGAAGGCAGTTCGACGACGCGCTGGAAAGCGGTTTCGATCTGGCTTTCGATCTGGAAACGGTTGAACAGCGGAACGCTGTCTTCGTACAGCTTGATCTTGCTGGCGTACTGCGGCATCACCTGGCGGATGAAGGTCAGGGCTTCGTCCTGGGCTTCAACGCTGTCGATCAGCACTTCGCCGATGTCCTGGCGCAGGTAATCGCGGATGGCGCGGATGATGACGTTGCTTTCCTGGTAGATCAGGAACGGCGCGGAACGATCCAGCGACGCTTCCTTGATAGCGGTCCAGAGTTGCAGCAGGTAATCGAGGTCCCACTGCATTTCTTCGCTGCTGCGGCCAAGGCCGGCAGTGCGCACGATCAGACCCATGTCGGCTGGAGCAACCAGGCCGTTCAGCGCTTCACGCAGCTCGTTGCGCTCTTCGCCTTCGATGCGACGGGAGATGCCGCCGGCACGCGGGTTGTTCGGCATCAGAACGAGGTAACGACCGGCCAGGCTGATGAAGGTGGTCAGGGCTGCGCCCTTGTTGCCACGTTCTTCTTTTTCGACCTGAACGATGACTTCCTGGCCTTCGCTCAGGACGTCCTTGATGTTGACGCGGCCTTCGGGGGCTTTCTTGAAGTATTCGCGGGAGATTTCTTTGAGGGGCAGGAAGCCGTGGCGCTCGGAGCCGAAATCGACAAAGGCAGCCTCAAGGCTTGGTTCGATGCGAGTGATACGGCCTTTATAGATGTTGGCCTTTTTCTGCTCGCGTGCACCGGATTCGATGTCCAGGTCGTAGAGGCGCTGGCCATCTACCAGTGCAACACGCAACTCTTCGGGTTGAGTTGCGTTAATCAGCATTCTTTTCATGTAGTACCGTCGGTTTCCGGGCTGCCGGAAACGGCGTTCGGCACACACGACTTCTCACGGTCGGTGTCAGGTGCGTCGGGAGTGGTTGGCCATTCCCGTGTCCAGCGATGTCCGGCCAATTGGGCCGTTATCGCGACGTACGCGTCCTGCTTGCTGTGGCTACTTAAGCACTCAGTCAGGAGGAGGAATCAACCGCGGCTGTGGACGAGATGAAGCGTCTTGATAAAGCCTGTTGCTACACAGTCCAGCGGTTGTGCATCTCCACCCTACACGTATCCCTGATAATTCGGGTGCTGCCGCGCGCAGAATCCGCAGCGGGTTGGCATTTACCGTGAGCTCCGAAAGGGGAGGTCACGCATCATGGCTAATTCAGGCGGTGTTTCCGGCGCTTTCGCTCGGGGTCATCCGCGGCTGACTGCACTTTGTGAACTGGCCGTGAATATGGCTCGCGTGGCGAGTCAAAACTCTGCTTTGCGGCGTGATTCAGGCCTCATGTCACCTGCGCTTGTTACAGCTGCAAACTCCACCGTTACGTAGCGAAAGCCCCGTAGGACGGCCTCGCGTCCTGGTGAATTGCGTTGGTCAGGGCCGGTTTTTGACCGTGGTTCCGCTGTCCAGGCCGCTTTTGGCGGCGTTCGCGACTATAGCAGCAATGATTAAGTGCTTCAATTCCATAAAAATTGTTATCATCCGCGCCATGACGACTACTGCCTCTTCGACTCCAGGCGTTCAATTGCTTGAGGTCTCGCCGGAATATGCCGGCCAACGAATCGACAATTTCCTCCTCGCCCGGCTCAAAGGCGTGCCCAAGACCTTGATTTACCGCATTTTGCGCAAAGGCGAAGTGCGTGTTAACAAAGGTCGGATCAAGCCCGAATACAAGCTGCAGGCCGGTGATATCGTGCGCGTGCCGCCGGTTCGCGTGCCTGAGCGTGACGAACCGGTGCCTTTGGCCCAAGGTCTGTTGCAGCGCCTGGAAGCCTCGATTGTCTACGAAGACAAAGCCCTGATCGTGATCAACAAGCCCGCCGGCATTGCGGTTCACGGTGGCAGCGGCTTGAATTACGGCGTTATCGAAGCCTTTCGTCAGTTGCGCCCCGATGCCAAGGAGCTCGAGCTGGTTCACCGTCTCGATCGTGATACCTCCGGCCTGCTGATGATCGCCAAGAAGCGCAGCATGTTGCGTCACTTGCATGCCGCGTTGCGCGGTGACGGTGTCGACAAGCGCTACATGGCACTGGTTCGCGGCAATTGGGCGACCTCGATCAAGCAAGTCCGTGCGGCGCTCGGCAAGAGCAATCTGCGCTCCGGTGAGCGCATGGTCGAGGTCGACGAGGAGGAGGGCAAGGAGTCTGTGACCGTGTTCAAGGTCCTGCGTCGCTTTGGCGATTTTGCCACTCTGATCGAAGCCAAGCCGATCACTGGTCGTACGCACCAGATCCGCGTCCACACATTGCACGCCGGGCACTGCATTGCGGGTGACACCAAATACGGCGATGACAGTTTCAGCAAGGAAATCCGTGATCTGGGCGGCAAGCGCCTGTTCCTGCACGCCTACATGCTGACCGTGCCGCTGCCTGATGGCGGTGAGCTCAAGTTGCAGGCACCGGTCGATGAAATGTGGGCCAAGACTGTGGAGCGATTGAGTGCGCCCATCTGATTACAAGCTGCTGATTTTTGATTGGGACGGTACGCTGGCCGATTCCATTCATCGGATTGTCGAGGCAATGCACTCGGCATCCGGGCGTTCAGGTTTCGAGTTGCGTGATGATTTTGCCGTCAAAGGCATCATCGGTCTGGGCTTGCCCGAGGCGATCCGCACCTTGTATCCGGACATCAGCGATGCCGAAATGACCTTGTTTCGCGAGTATTACGCGGATCACTACATCGCCGCGGAGGCCGTGCCTTCGCCGTTGTTCGAGGGCGTAGTCGAGTCGATGGCGTCCTTTCGCGAGCAGGGCTATCACCTGGCAGTCGCGACCGGCAAGAATCGTCGCGGGCTGGATCGGGTGCTCAAGGCCAATGGCTGGGAAGATTATTTCGATATCACCCGTGCCGCCGATGAAACGGCGAGCAAGCCGCATCCGCTGATGCTGGAGCAGATCCTTGCGCATTGCGGTGTGCGTGCCGAGCAAGCGCTGATGGTCGGTGATTCGTCCTTCGATCTGTTGATGGCACGCAATGCGGGGATGGATTCGGTGGCGGTCAGTTATGGCGCGCAATCGATCGAATCGCTGCAGCAGTTCGAGCCGCGTCTGTCAATTGACCGATTTTGTGAATTGCATGCCTGGCTCGCGCAGCAGGCTTAATACGTTTTTGCTGGGGTGGATGGCATGACCGACGAATGGAAAGCACCGGCCAAGGCAACTGCCGACGACGGTGATGCGAAAAGCTGGAAGCTGCTGGAAAAGACTCTGCTGGCCGGTGTGCAAGAGCAGCGTCGTTCCAGGCGTTGGGGGATCTTCTTCAAGCTGCTGACGTTTGTTTATCTATTTGTTGCGCTGATCCTGTTCACGCCGTTGATGGACATGGAAAAAAGCGCCACTCGTGGCCCGAACTACACCGCGCTGATCGACGTCACCGGCATGATTGCCGACAAAGAGCCGGCCAGTGCCGATAATATCGTCGGCAGTCTGCGGGCAGCGTTCGAGGACAAGAAGGTCAAGGGCGTGATCCTGCGCATCAACAGCCCTGGCGGCAGTCCGGTGCAGTCGGGTTATGTGTATGACGAGATCAAGCGCCTGCGTGGTCTGCATCCGGATACCAAGTTGTATGCGGTGATTTCCGATCTTGGTGCCTCCGGGGCCTATTACATTGCCAGCGCCGCAGATCAGATCTACGCCGACAAGGCGAGCCTGGTGGGCTCTATCGGTGTGACTGCGGCCGGTTATGGCTTTGTCGGCACCATGGAGAAGCTGGGCGTCGAGCGTCGCACCTACACTTCCGGCGAGCACAAGTCGTTCCTCGACCCGTTCCAGCCGCAGAAGCCGGAAGAGACGGCGTTCTGGCAAAGTGTGCTGGATACCACGCACAAGCAGTTCATCAACAGCGTGAAGCAGGGGCGTGGTGATCGCCTGAAAGACAAGGAGCATCCGGAGCTGTTCTCCGGGCTGGTCTGGTCTGGCGAGCAGGCGTTGCCGCTGGGGTTGATCGATGGTCTGGGCAATGCAAGTTCGGTGGCGCGTGACGTGATTGGCGAAAAGGAGCTGGTGGATTTCACTGTTCAGGAATCGCCGTTCGATCGCTTCTCGAAAAAACTGGGCGCCAGTGTGGCCGAGCAGTTGGCAATGTGGATGGGTTTCCACGGGCCATCGTTGCGTTGATCGCTTGATGCATAAAAAAACCGGCCTTCGTGGCCGGTTTTTTATGGGTCAGGGAATTTGTACGCCTTCCGCCAGCAGCATGTCGATCAGGCGAATCAGCGGCAGGCCGATCAGGCTGGTGGCGTCGGGGCCTTCGGTGGACTGGAACAGGCTCACGCCCAGTCCTTCGGCCTTGAAGCTGCCGGCACAGTCGTAGGGCTGCTCAGCGTGCAGGTAGCGCTCGACGCGGGCCTGATCCAGTGCGCGCATGTGCACGGTGAAAGGCACGCAGTCGACCTGGCAGTGGCCTGTCTGGCTGTTGAGCAGGGCCAGGCCGGTGAGGAAGGTCACGCTGGCGCCGCTGGCGGCCATCAGTTGTTCGCGGGCGTTTTCAAAGGTGTGTGGTTTGCCGATGATGCGTTCGCCGAGTACGGCAACCTGGTCGGAGCCGATGATCAAATGGGCAGGGTGGCTGTCGGCCAGTGCCCGGGCTTTCTGTTCGGCGAGGCGTTTGACCAGGTCGATTGCCGACTCGTCCGGGCGATGGCTTTCGTCGATATCCGGTGAGCTGCAGACGAACGGTAAGCGCAGGCGATTGAGCAATTCCCGACGATAGGTCGAGCTTGAAGCGAGTAATAAAGGCAGCATTCGCATCTCCAGAGGCAGGTGGCAGATTCTAGCGGAGCCGCGTAAGTGACGGACAGGGCGCAATTTCCTTTGACATGGGCGGGTGCATCCCTATAATGCTGCGCCTATGTTGAATGACCCGATTCCACCTCACGTTGACCCGCGCAAATTGGCTGACCGTGGCACCACCCTTCAAGGTGAACTGCTGCTGGCCGATTTGAAGAGACTTTGCGACCCGCTTTCCGACGATGTCGGTACGGTGCAGGCTAAATTCGTTTTTGAACGAGATGAACGTAAATCTGTGGTGATCCACAGCTTTATCGACACCGAAGTCAAAATGGTTTGCCAGCGTTGTCTTGAGCTGGTCACCCTGCCGATCCACAGCGAATGCAGTTACGCTGTAGTGAAGGAGGGTGCGAATACCCAGTCGTTACCGAAAGGTTATGACGTGCTGGAACTGGGCGAAGATCCATTGGATCTGCAGTCACTGATCGAGGAGGAGCTTCTGCTCGCCTTGCCCATTGTGCCTGCTCATCATCCGGAAGAATGCCAGCAGCCGGCGGGAGCAGATGAGCCCGAACCGAGCGAGGACGAGGTAACGCGGTCCAACCCGTTCAGTGTATTGGCGCAGTTAAAGCGTGACCCAAACGTTTAGGAGTTAATCAATTATGGCTGTTCAGCAGAACAAAAAATCCCGCTCTGCCCGTGACATGCGCCGTTCGCACGACGCTCTCGAGGCTAGCACCCTGTCTGTAGAAAAAACCACTGGTGAAGTTCACCTGCGTCACCACGTATCGCCAGAAGGCGTATACCGTGGCCGTAAAGTGATCGACAAGGGCGCTGACGAGTAATCACTTGTCCGCTCAAGTCATCGCGATTGACGCAATGGGCGGGGACTTCGGTCCCCGCAGCATTGTTCAGGCCAGCCTTGCTTGCCTTTCTGCTACACCCTCGCTGCACCTGACCCTCGTCGGTCAACCCTCCCTTCTTGAAGAATTGATCACCGGCCAATCGGCTGCCGATCGCGCGCGCCTGACGATTGTTCCGGCGTCCGAAGTCATCACCATGGACGAAAAACCTGCCCAGGCTCTGCGTGGCAAGCCGGACTCGTCGATGCGTGTCGCCCTCGAATTGCTGCGTGATGGCAAGGTTCAGGCCTGTGTCAGTGCCGGCAATACCGGTGCGCTGATGGCGCTGTCGCGATTTGTGCTCAAGACACTGCCGGGGATTGATCGTCCGGCCATGGTCGCGGCGATCCCTACGCAGAAGGGCTATTGCCAGTTGCTCGATCTGGGCGCCAACGTCGATTGCAGCGCCGAGCATCTGTTGCAGTTCGCTGTGATGGGGTCTGTGGCCGCACAAACGCTGGGCATTGCCCGCCCGCGTGTCGCGTTGCTGAACATTGGCACCGAGGACATCAAGGGCAATCAGCAGGTCAAACTGGCTGCGACGTTGTTGCAGGCGGCCCGGGGCATTAACTACATCGGTTTTATCGAAGGCGACGGCTTGTATCGCGGCGAGGCGGATGTGGTGGTTTGCGACGGTTTTGTCGGCAACATTCTGCTCAAGTCCAGCGAAGGCCTGGCGACGATGATCGCTGCGCGCATTGAGGCCTTGTTCAAGAAAAACCTCGCCTCCCGCGCTGTCGGCGCTCTGGCGCTACCCCTGATGAAGCGTCTGCAGGCTGATCTGGCGCCTGCGCGGCATAACGGTGCAAGCTTCCTTGGCCTGCAGGGGATTGTGGTGAAAAGTCACGGTTCCGCCGGGGTTCAGGGGTTTCAGAGCGCCATTCAGCGGGCGTTGATCGAGATTCAGGAGAACCTTCCCGAGCGCCTGCACGGCCGTCTGGAGGATTTGTTGTCTTAGGCGTTTTCGTCGGACAATGCTTAAATGTGACCGCCCGGTTCAAAGGGCCATCCAACTGTCAGTTTCTTGCGTCCCTCTAGCGGGATGCCATTTTTCCGACGACAAGATCATTAGGGGCTTGTTACATGTCTGCTTCCCTCGCATTCGTCTTTCCAGGACAGGGTTCGCAGTCCCTCGGCATGCTGGCCGAGCTGGGCGCGCAACATCCGCTGATCCTCGAAACTTTCAAAGAAGCATCCGATGCTCTGGGCTACGACCTGTGGGCGCTGACCCAGCAGGGTCCGGAAGAGCTGCTCAATCAAACCGACAAAACCCAACCGGCCATTCTGACCGCTTCGATCGCCCTGTGGCGTCTGTGGCTGGCGGAAGGCGGTGCGCGCCCGGCGTTTGTTGCCGGTCACAGCCTGGGTGAGTACAGCGCGCTGGTCGCTGCGGGCAGCCTGAGCCTGGCGGACGCGGTGAAGCTCGTCGAGCGCCGTGGCCAGCTGATGCAGGAAGCCGTTCCGGCCGGGCAGGGCGGCATGGCTGCCATCCTCGGTCTGGAAGACGCCGACGTGCTGGCAGCCTGTGCCGAAGCGGCGCAAGGCGACGTGGTCAGCGCGGTGAACTTCAACTCCCCGGGCCAGGTGGTGATCGCCGGTGCCAAGGCTGCCGTCGAGCGCGCCATCGAAGGCTGCAAGGCCCGTGGCGCCAAGCGTGCCATGCCGCTGCCGGTCAGCGTGCCATCGCACTGCGAACTGATGCGTCCGGCTGCCGAGCGCTTTGCCGAATCCATCGCTGCCATCGACTGGCAGGCGCCGCAGATCCCTGTGGTGCAGAACGTCAGCGCTCAGGTGCCGGCGGATCTGGAAACCCTCAAGCGTGATCTGCTGGAACAGCTCTACAAGCCGGTTCGCTGGGTCGAGTCCGTACAGACTCTGGCAGCGAAAGGCGCGACCAATCTGGTCGAGTGCGGCCCTGGCAAAGTGCTTGCCGGTCTGAACAAACGTTGCGCCGAAGGCGTTTCGACTTCCAACCTCAATACCCCAGACGCTTTCGCTGCCGCTCGTGCAGCGATTGTCTGAATCAGGAGAAACTTGCATGAGTCTGCAAGGTAAAGTTGCACTGGTCACCGGCGCAAGCCGTGGTATCGGCCAGGCTATCGCACTGGAACTGGGTCGTCAGGGCGCCATCGTTGTTGGCACCGCGACTTCCGCTTCCGGCGCCGAGCGCATTGCTGCGACCCTGAAGGAAAACGGCATTCAGGGCGCAGGTTTCGAACTGAACGTCACCAGCGACGAATCGGTCACCAAGGTGCTTGCAAGCATCCAGGAGCAGTTCGGTGCTCCGGTCGCGATCCTGGTCAACAATGCCGGCATCACCCGCGATAACCTGATGATGCGCATGAAAGACGACGAGTGGTACGACGTGATCGATACCAACCTGAACAGTCTGTATCGCCTGTCCAAGGGCGTTCTGCGCGGCATGACCAAGGCGCGTTGGGGTCGAATTATCAGTATTGGCTCGGTGGTGGGTGCCATGGGCAACGCAGGCCAAGTAAACTATGCAGCCGCCAAGGCCGGTCTGGAAGGTTTCAGCCGTGCCATGGCGCGTGAAGTCGGTTCGCGTTCGATTACGGTCAACTCGGTGACCCCAGGGTTCATCGACACCGATATGACCCGCGAGCTGCCTGAAGCACAGCGTGAAGCCTTGCAGACGCAGATTCCGCTGGGCCGTCTGGGACAAGCTCAAGAGATCGCGTCCGTGGTCGCTTTTCTTGCATCCGACGGTGCGGCATACGTGACCGGGGCTACAATCCCGGTTAACGGCGGGATGTACATGTAATTCAAATGTGACGGATTGCTTCAAAAAAATGTCATACGAGCTGTCTAAAATCCGTTATAAAGCTGCAATCTATTTATAGGCAGAGGGTCGCAGGGTTTGAGGAGTGAAGCTTTCAGTTGAAAAGCTGAAAAGTCTTTCTATACACTTACCCACTGGCCAGCTGCCTGAATTTGTCCATTAGGAGTGAAAACAAGGTATGAGCACCATCGAAGAGCGCGTCAAGAAAATCGTTGCCGAGCAACTGGGTGTTAAAGAAGAAGAAGTGGTAAACACCGCTTCCTTCGTAGAAGACCTGGGTGCCGACTCCCTTGACACCGTTGAGCTGGTGATGGCTCTGGAAGAGGAATTCGAGACCGAAATCCCTGACGAAGAAGCTGAGAAGATCACTACTGTACAAGCTGCAATCGACTACGTTACTAGCCACCAGGCGTAATAGTTTGTAATCGTTGCTTGCTGTCATGGAAAAACCGCACTGCCATCATGGCGTGCGGTTTTTTCTTTAGGCCTGATGCAAAGTCGTCATTTGAAAAAGGAGAGTGCTGTGTCGCGTAGACGCGTCGTAGTCACCGGTATGGGTATGTTGTCGCCACTGGGCACGGATGTGCCGAGCAGTTGGCAGGGCATTCTGGCTGGCCGCAGTGGCATTGGTCTGATCGAACACACCGACCTTTCTGCCTATTCCACCCGCTTTGGCGGCTCGGTAAAGGGCTTCAATGTCGAGGAATACCTGTCGGTCAAGGAAGCGCGCAAGCTCGACCTGTTCATTCAGTACGGTCTGGCGGCCGGCTTTCAAGCCGTACGCAATGCTGGCCTGGAAGTCACCGATGCCAACCGTGAACGCATTGGCGTGGCCATGGGTTCGGGTATCGGCGGTCTGACCAACATCGAAGAAACCAGTCGCACCCTGCACGAAACCGGCCCGCGCCGGATTTCTCCGTTCTTTGTGCCTGGCTCGATCATCAATATGATTTCCGGTTTCCTGTCCATCCACCTGGGTGCACAGGGGCCTAACTACGCCATCGCCACAGCGTGTACCACCGGTACGCACTGCATCGGCATGGCGGCCCGCAACATCATGTACGACGAAGCCGACGTGATGATTGCCGGCGGTGCCGAGATGGCCGCGTGCGGTCTGGGCATGGGCGGCTTTGGCGCCTCCCGCGCACTGTCGACCCGCAACGACGAACCGACCCGTGCCAGCCGTCCGTGGGACAAGGGCCGTGATGGCTTCGTCCTGTCCGACGGCGCCGGCGCCCTGGTGCTCGAAGAACTCGAGCACGCCAAGGCCCGTGGCGCGACCATCTACGCCGAGCTGATCGGTTTCGGCACCAGTGGCGATGCGTTCCACATGACGTCGCCACCTGCCGATGGCGCCGGTGCTGCGCGTTGCATCACCAATGCGCTGCGTGACGCGAAGATCAACGTCGATCAAGTGCAATACATCAACGCTCACGGTACTTCGACGCCGGCCGGCGACCTCGCCGAAGCCAACGCGATCAAGTCGGTGTTCGGTGATCACGCCTACAAACTGGCGGTCAGCTCCACCAAGTCCATGACCGGCCACCTGTTGGGTGCTGCGGGCGCGGTTGAGGCGATCTTCAGCGTGCTGGCGATCAACAGCCAGGTGGCGCCGCCGACCATCAACCTCGATGAGCCGGATGAAGGCTGCGATCTCGACTTCGTGCCGCACACTGCGCGCAACATGGACATCGATGTCGTGTTGTCCAACTCGTTCGGGTTTGGCGGCACCAACGGCACGTTGGCGTTCCGTCGGTTCGCCGGCTGATGGACTGCTGGGTCGACGGTCAACCGGCTGACACTCTGTCGCTGAAAGATCGCGGCCTGGCTTACGGCGACGGTCTGTTCGAGACCATCGCCGTGCGTAACGGCCAGCCTTTGCTGCTGGAGCGTCACGTGGCGCGACTGGCCGAAGGCTGTTCACGCCTGGCCATCGCGGCCGACATCGAGCTGATCCGTAGCGAGCTGCAAGCCTATGCGGCGGCCATGGGCGAGGGTGTGCTCAAGCTCATCCTCACCCGTGGCGACGGTTTGCGCGGTTATGCGCCGGATCCTTCGGCGCCGGGCCGACGCATTCTGCAATGCAATCCTCCTGCTGCTTATCCTGCCGTCCATGGCGAGCAAGGCGTTCGCCTGTTTCCGTGTACGACGCGTTTATCTGTCCAGCCCTTGCTGGCAGGTCTCAAGCACCTCAATCGTCTGGAACAAGTCCTCGCTCGCGCCGAATGGCAAGACAGCGAGCACGCCGAAGGCTTGATGCTCGACCAGGCGGGTCGTGTGATCGAGGGCGTGTTCAGCAACCTGTTTCTGGTGCGCGATGGCGTGCTGGTCACGGCGGATCTGAAACGCTGCGGGGTGGCCGGTGTGATGCGCGCCGAACTATTGTTTCAGGCAGCGTCATCGGGTATCCCCGTGCAAATCACCGATATCAGCCTTGATCAGCTGCAATGGGCTGATGAAGTCTTTGTCTGCAACAGCGTGTATGGCGTCTGGCCGGTACGCGCGTACGCTGCACTGAGCTGGCCGGTTGGGCCGCTCACCCGTAAACTGCAAACCATTGCCCGCACGCTACTGGATGCCTGATTCGTGAGACGTAAACTTTTGCTGCTGCTGGAAACCGGACTGGTTCTGGCAGGGCTGCTGCTGGGCGCCAGCGCCTGGAAGATTCATTCGGCACTGGAACAGCCTCTGAATATCACGCAGGAAGAACTGCTGGATGTGCCCAAGGGTTCCACGCCGACCCGCACCCTTCTCGGACTTGAAGCCGATGGCGTGATCAAGGACGCTTTCTGGCTACGCATATATTGGCGTTTCAATCTGACGGGCACCCCGATTCACACGGGCGAGTACCGCATGCAGCCGGGCATGACCGTCAAAGGTCTGATCGAGCTGTGGAAGCGTGGCGAAGTGGTTCAGTACAGCCTGACCCTCGTCGAAGGCTGGAACTTCCATCAGGTGCGCGCCGCTTTGTCGAAAGACGAAAAGATCGAGCAGACCCTGACCGGTCTGAGCGACAGTGATGTGATGGCCAGAATCGGCCACAAGGGCTTGTTTCCTGAAGGTCGGTTCTTCCCTGATACCTACCGATTCGTGCGCGGGGTCTCCGATACCGAGCTGCTGAAAAAGGCGTTCGACCGCCTCGACGAAGTACTGGCCAAGGAATGGGAAAACCGCTCCACTGATGCCCCCTACACCGAGCCTTACCAGGCGCTGATCATGGCGTCACTGGTGGAGAAGGAAACCGGCGTTCCGCAGGAGCGTGGCCAGATTGCCGGCGTGTTCGTACGTCGCATGGCGCTGGGTATGCAGTTGCAGACCGACCCGACGGTGATCTACGGCCTGGGTGATCGCTACAACGGCAAGCTGACTCGTGCGCATCTCAAGGAAGCCACGCCGTACAACACTTATGTGATTCCGGGGCTGCCGCCGACGCCGATTGCGATGGTTGGCCGCGAGGCGATTCACGCCGCGTTGAACCCGGTGGAAGGCACCAGCCTCTACTTTGTAGCTCGTGGCGATGGCAGCCATGTGTTCTCCGACGACCTCGATGCGCACAACAGTGCGGTGCGTGAGTTCCAGCTCAAACGGCGCTCGGATTACCGTTCGAGCCCGGCGCCGGCTTCGACACCGGAAGCCGCTCCGACAACCGGGGAAGCCGCTCCTGCCGCATCACCCGACACTGCGCCAGAATCGTTGCCGCAGGTTCCTGCCCAGGAGCCCGCGCCGACTCCGGAAACCGAAGCGGCCGCACCGCAAACCGCGCAATGACTTTGATTAAGGACTGCCTGTGACTGGCTTGTTTATTACCCTGGAAGGCCCGGAAGGCGCCGGCAAGAGCACCAACCGCGAATACCTCGCCGAGCGCCTGCGCGCCGCCGGTATCGAAGTGGTGCTGACCCGCGAGCCCGGCGGTACGCCGCTGGCCGAGCGTATTCGTGAGGTGTTGCTGGCCCCGGTCGACGAAGTGATGAACCCGGACACCGAGCTGCTGCTGGTGTTTGCCGCCCGTGCCCAGCATCTGGCTGAAGTCATTCGTCCGGCGCTGGCCCGTGGTGCCGTCGTCTTGTGCGACCGGTTCACCGATTCGACTTACGCTTATCAGGGTGGCGGTCGCGGTCTGTCGCTGGAGCGTATCGCTGCGCTGGAGACTTTCGTTCAGGGCGACCTGCGTCCCAACCTGACGCTGATTTTCGATCTGCCGGTGGAAATCGGCCTGGCCCGTGCCAGCGCTCGCGGTCGTCTGGATCGCTTCGAACTGGAAGGCCGGGCGTTTTTCGAGGCGGTGCGCAGTGCTTTCCTCAAACGTGCCGAGGCCGATCCGGCGCGTTACGTGCGGATCGACGCCGGTCAGCCGTTGGCCAAGGTTCAACAATCGCTGGATACCCTGATTCCGAACTTGCTGGAGCTGTGCCGTGGCTGAGGCCTATCCGTGGCAGGACAGTCTCTGGCAGCAACTGGCCGGTCGCACTCAGCACGCCCACGCGTATCTGCTGCACGGTCCCGCCGGGATCGGCAAGCGCGCGTTGGCCGAGCGGCTGATGGCCAGTCTGCTGTGCCAGCGTCCGACGCCTGAAGCCTGCGGCGAGTGCAAATCCTGCCTGCTGCTCAAGGCCGGCAGCCACCCGGACAATTACATCCTCGAACCGGAAGAAGCGGACAAGGCGATCAAGGTCGACCAGGTGCGTGATCTGGTCAGTTTCGTGGTGCAGACCGCGCAACTGGGCGGTCGCAAGGTGGTGCTGATCGAGCCGGTGGAGTCGATGAACATCAACGCCGCCAACGCCTTGCTCAAGAGTCTCGAAGAGCCGTCGGGCAATACCGTGTTGTTGCTGGTCAGTCACCAGCCGAGCCGTCTATTGCCGACCATCAAGAGCCGCTGCGTGCAACAGGCCTGTCCGCTGCCGAGCGAGGCCATGAGCCTGCAATGGCTGGCTCAGGCATTGCCGGAATGCTCCGAAGAGGAACGGGTCGAGCTGCTGACTCTGGCGGCTGGCTCACCATTGGCCGCTGTCACGTTGCAGGGGCAGGGCGTACGTGAGCAGCGTGCGCAGGTTGTGGAAGGCGTGAAGAAGCTGCTCAAACAGCAGCAATCGCCGACGCAACTGGCCGAGGAGTGGAAAAACATTCCGATGCTGCGCCTGTTCGACTGGTTCTGCGACTGGTCGAGCCTGATCCTGCGCTATCAATTGACCCAGGATGAAGCGGGCCTCGGCCTGACCGACATGCGCAAGGTCGTGCAGTACCTGGCGCAGAAAAGCGCCCAGCGTAAAGTCCTCGATATCCAGGACTGGATTCTCGCCCAGCGCCAGAAAGTCCTGAGCAAGGCCAACCTCAATGCCGCGTTGCTGCTGGAAGCGTTGTTGGTGCAATGGGCGAGTCTGCCTGGCCAAAGATAAGAATGTGTACCTAGACTCTGAACATCAGCAGTGGAGGTCAACATGAATGAACCCGTCAGCCCGGGGCCGCGCAACGGCATCTTGTCCCTGACCATCAAGGACAAGTCCGTCCTTTACGCCGCTTACATGCCGTTCATCAGGAACGGTGGCTTGTTCATCCCGACCAACAAGAGCTACAAGTTGGGCGACGAGGTGTTCATGTTGCTGAACCTGATGGATGAGGCGGAAAAGATACCGGTGGCCGGCAAAGTCGCCTGGATCACTCCCAAAGGCGCCCAAGGCAATCGCGCTGCCGGCGTCGGCGTGCAATTCAACGATGGCGACAACACCGCGCGCAGTCGCATCGAAACTCATCTGGCCGGAGCCCTGAAGTCCGACCGTCCCACTCATACGATGTAAGTTGCAGTCCTTTTTATGCTCGTAGATTCCCATTGTCACCTTGATCGCCTCGACCTCGCCGTTCACGACGGTTCCCTGGATGCCGCACTGGATGCGGCCCGCCAGCGCGGCGTCGGGCATTTCCTGTGCATTGGCGTCAGCGCCGATAACGCCGCCGACGTCAAAGCCCTGGCTGAGCGTTACGACGACGTCGATTGTTCGGTCGGCGTGCATCCGCTGGATGTGCAGCCGGGCGCGGCGCCGGCGCTGGATTGGCTGCTGCATGAACTGAATCACCCGAAAGTGGTGGCGATCGGCGAAACCGGTCTGGACTACCACTACGAGCCGGAAACCGCCGAATTGCAGCAGGAGTCTTTCCGTCTGCACCTGCAAGCCGCACAGCAGACCGGCAAACCGGTGATCATCCACACCCGTGGCGCCCGCGCCGACACGCTTGAATTGTTGCGCGAAGCTGCGCTGCCCCAGGCCGGTGTGCTGCATTGCTTCACCGAAGACTGGGACATGGCCAAGGCGGCGCTGGACATGGGTTATTACATTTCCCTGTCGGGCATCGTCACCTTCCGCAATGCCGATGCGCTGCGCGATGTGGCAAGCAAGGTCCCGGCGGATCGCCTGCTGGTGGAAACCGATTCGCCGTACCTGGCGCCGATCCCTTATCGCGGCAAGCCGAACCTGCCGCAATACGTGCGGGAAGTGGCAGAGTTTCTGGCGATGCTGCGGGGCGAGAACTATGAGCGCTTTGCCGAGCAGACCACGGAGAACTTCAAGCGACTGTTTCCGCTGGCGCACGTAAAAGCCTGAATCGCAGGCAAAAAAAACCCGGGTTCTGGGGGGTGAATCCGGGTTAAGACCATTAGGAGTAAAACAAAGGCACGCGGTCCTTTGGTACCTTTACCGGCGCGACACTTGGGGGAGATGTCGCCCGACAGTTCAAGTATTGATCAGTCTGGCGTTCAGTCCAGTTGGCCGGTCGGGGTTTTTAAACAAATTTGGAATACGTTCGCTTCGGTTATGTTCTCATTCCTCCCGAAACGTTCGTGAAATGAACAAGAAACACAGATATGGTCGGATGATCCGTGCATTTTTGCGCAAGTTAGGCATAATACGCGGCTTCGAATTTTGACCCCTACAGACCTTTTCTTATGCACAAAGAACCTCGTAAGGTCCGTGAGTTTCGTCGCCGCGAGCAAGAAATTCTCGATACCGCGCTCAAGCTGTTCCTCGAACAAGGTGAAGACAGTGTCACCGTCGAGATGATTGCTGATGCCGTGGGTATCGGCAAAGGCACGATCTACAAGCACTTCAAGTCCAAGGCGGAAATCTATCTGCGCCTGATGCTCGATTACGAGCGCGACTTGAACGAGCTGTTGCATTCGGCCGATGTCGACAAGGACAAGGAAGCCCTGTCCCGTGCCTACTTTGAATTCCGCATGCGCGACCCGCAGCGCTATCGCCTGTTCGATCGCCTGGAAGAGAAGGTGGTCAAGGGCAATCAGGTCCCGGAGATGGTCGAGGAGCTGCACAAGATCCGTGCCTCGAACTTCGAACGTCTGACCCTGCTCATCAAGGGCCGCATCAGCGAAGGCAAGCTCGAAGACGTGCCGCCGTACTTCCATTACTGCGCATCCTGGGCGCTGGTGCACGGCGCTGTGGCGCTGTATCACTCGCCGTTCTGGAGCAACGTGCTGGAAGATCAGGAAGGTTTCTTCCAGTTCCTGATGGACATCGGCGTGCGCATGGGCAACAAGCGCAAGCGCGACCCTGAAACGCCAAGCAGCTGAATCATTCAGTCGCCTTATGCGCCGTGTTTTTCGCTACATGGCGCAGTACCGCAGGAATATACTCAGGCATAGGGCTTGCTAAAACTTGAATTGTGAGTCAAGTTTTAGCCGCTCGATTTTCCATCGCCGGAGTGCTTCATGATCGTTGACCGTCAAGGCAGGCGTTTTCGCAATTTGCGGATCAGTCTGACCTCCGCCTGCAATTACGCCTGTACCTACTGCGTGCCCAACGGCAAGCGGCTGGTGGCTGCGCAGGATGAACTGTCGGCCGAGGCCATGGCACGCGGCGTTGCCTATCTGATCGAAGCCGCCGGCATCGAGCGCCTGCGCATCACTGGCGGCGAGCCGCTGGTCAGTCCCAAACTCGAATCCTTCATGACCGCCGTCGGCAAGATGGGCC
The DNA here is from genome assembly GCF_058789255.1 of Pseudomonas sp. FW215-R2. NCBI lineage: Bacteria > Pseudomonadati > Pseudomonadota > Gammaproteobacteria > Pseudomonadales > Pseudomonadaceae > Pseudomonas > Pseudomonas sp. FW215-R2. Next base: position 8,772 of record NZ_JBYTBO010000011.1, on the reverse strand, counting down.
TGGAAGACATCAGTCTGACCACCAACGGCCAGCTCCTGGCGAAAAAACTCCCGCTGCTGGTCGATGCCGGCCTGCGACGGATCAACGTTTCCCTCGATACCCTGGACGCCGGCGCGTTCCGCAGCATTGCCCGTGGCGGCGATCTGGCCACCGTGCTCGACGGCATGGATCAGGCTGCAGCGGCGGGAATGAAGATCAAGGTCAACATGGTGCCGTTGCGCGGGCAGAACCTCGACCAGGTGATGCCGCTGCTCGATTACTGCCTTGAGCGCGGCTTTGAACTGCGCTTCATCGAGCTGATGCGCATGGGCCACCTGGCCACCGATTCCAATGCCTTCCTGCAACAGTTCGTCAGCCTGCAACAGTTGCTGAGCCTGATCGGCGAACATTACGAGTACGCGCAAACCGACGCGCCGGTGGACGCCACGGCCGTTCGCTATGCAATTCCCGGTCTCGGCAACTTTGGTGTGATCGCCAACGAAAGCGTTCCGTTCTGCCGAACCTGCTCGCGACTGCGACTGTCATCCACCGGATGGCTGCATGGTTGCCTGTCATCGAGTAATCGTCACTACGTCGGTGACCTGCTCGACAAGCCGCGCCACGAGGCGCTGCCAGCGTTGCAACGATTGCTGGTCAAGGCCTTGGGCGACAAGCAGGAAGTCGCATTCTCCGGCGGCGCCACCGTCATGAAGATCATCGGCGGCTAAGCCCCTCGCCACAAAAGCTTTATTTCAAACCGGATACCTGCACATTTCCAAGGACTGGCGCAAAAGCTGCATCCTACGGCCATTCGCCGGTTTTCCGTCACCGGCTTCTGGAGGATTAGGATGCGTAGCCTGGTTTTGCTGCTGGCCGTTTTGGCGCTGGGCGGCTGTATGACTGTCAGTGACATGGCCGAAGGGACTCGCTACCAGATGAGCGACGCAGGTCTGCTGGATCACAGCGACAGCCGCCGCGTAAACAATTTCCGCATTCAGCCGGATTCGTTCATCTACATCGCGCAGGGTTCGTTCGCGCCGCCGGGTGGTTCCTACCCGCGTCCCAACGTAGTGGCCGAGGAGGCCTTCAAAGGTTTCGTCGAATACTTCCCGATGGTCCGTCGCGCCCGTGCGCCGGAAGGCCTCGACCAGGCGATGGGCGAAGCCCGTGATGCCGGTGCTCACTACCTGCTGTACACCCGTTTCGCCAAGGCTGACGACCGCATCGGCAACTCCGATGAATGGCTGGATCAGGAAGCCGTGGATCGCCTCGGTATCGACGGCGGCGTGATTCAGATCATGTTGATCGAGACCAGCACCCAGTATTTGATTGATACTGCACGGATCAAGAGTCGTGGCGGTTTACTGACGTTCCACGATAACAAGCCCGAAGACCTGATCGGCCCACCGCTGGCGCAGTACGCGCGCAGCCTGCTGGGCGTCGGGGACCAGTAATTCAAGGAGTACGCCATGAGTGGCCCGCAAAAAGCCAATGACCTGTTGGGACAAATCCCCAAAACCAAAGGCTTGCCGCCGGTGCACTTGTGGAACCCGGATTTCTGCGGCGACATCGACATGCGCATCGCCCGTGATGGCACCTGGTATTACCTGGGTACGCCGATCGGGCGCAAGCCGATGGTCAAGTTGTTCTCCACGATCATCCGCCGCGATGGTGATGACTATTTCCTGATTACTCCGGTGGAGAAAGTCGGGATCAAGGTCGATGACGCGCCATTCGTGGCGATTGCCGTGGAAGTGGAAGGCGAGGGGGAGGCGCAAGTACTGCGCTTTACCACCAACGTCGATGTAACCACCGAGGCCGGCCCGGAGCATCCGATCCGGGTGGAGATCGATCCGACGACGCAAGAACCTGCGCCCTACGTGCATGTACGCACCAATCTCGAAGCGCTGATCCACCGCAACGTGTTCTACCAATTGGTCGAACTGGCGGTCAGCCGAGAAATCGATGGCCAGCGCTGGCTCGGCGTCTGGAGTGGCGGCGAGTTCTTCCGCATCGGCCTCGAACCCTAAGAAACCGCAGTCTGTGAAAGCAGGCTGCGGTTTTTTGTCGTTGACTCTCAATCGTATGATGATTAGCTTGGGCAACCACAGCGAACGGCTTCGGGGTATCCATGTCGAGCAGTTTTCACGCATCAACGGTTGACTGGCTGGGCGCCTGGATTGCCGCCGGCCAGGTAAAACCGGGGCAGGCGATCAAAGTCGAGGCCGATCTGGGCGAACAGCTCGGTGTCAGCCGCACCGTGATCCGCGAAGCGATCAAGACCCTCGTCGCCAAAGGCATGCTCGAAGTCGGGCCCAAAGTCGGCACGCGGGTCTTGCCGATCAAGCGCTGGAACCTGTTCGACCCGCAAGTCGTGGGTTGGCTGTCGCGCAGCGGCCTGCCGGAAAACTTCGTCGATGACCTGCTCGACCTGCGCCGCACCATCGAACCGATGGCGGTGCGCTGGGCCTGCGAGCGGGCGACCGTCGAACAGGTGCAAGCCGTGCAGCAGGCCTACAACGCCCTGGAGAAGGCGGTGGACAGCGGGATCGATTACAACCGTGCCGACCAGTTCTTCCACGAGTGCATTCTGGCCGCCAGCCACAATCAATTCATCGAGCAAATGGTGCCGGCCCTCGGCGCGCTGCTCGCCGTGTCCTTCGAAGTGTCCGCGGCAGACCCCGACGAATTACGCCGCACACTGCCCATCCATAAAGACATGGCCGACGCCATCGCCGCCCGGGATGCCGCGCGCGGGGTATGGGCCTGCATGACCCTGATCGACAATGCCGACCTGGCCATCAAGCGGTTCTACCCGCAGGTGATGGCCGACAAAAAAGCCAGCTGACAAAAACAACAAGACAGGAGGTTGCATGACGTGGACTGCGGTGACAGAGCATCGGGCGCAACTGGGCGAAGGCCCGTTCTGGGACGCACCGACCCAGGCGCTGTACTGGGTCGACATCGCCGGCAAGCAGGCGCTGCGCCTGATCGGGCAGAACGTGCAGATCTGGCAGATGCCGGAACACGTCTCGGCGTTCATCCCCTGCGCCAGCGGCGACGCGCTGGTGACCCTGAGCAGCGGCGTCTACCGACTCGACCTGGATTCCCCCGGACTTGAGCCGCGGCTGACGCTGTTCTGCGTCGCCGACCCGCAACCGGGTAACCGCGCCAACGAAGCGCGTTGCGATGGCCAGGGCCGCTTGTGGCTCGGCACCATGCAAAACAACATCGGCGAGCAGGGCGAAGATCTGCCGATCACCCGTCGTTCCGGTGGGTTGTTCCGGATTGATCCGGATAAACGAGTCACGCCATTGCTGCGTGGCTTGGGGATTCCCAACACACTGCTCTGGAGTGACGACGGCACCACGCTGTTGTTCGGCGATAGCCTCGACAGCACCTTGTATCGCTATTTCATCCACACCGACGGCAACCTCGACACGGCCCGGTCTTGGTACAGCGCCGATCAGAACGGTGGCCCGGACGGTTCGGCGATGGACGCCGAAGGCTACATCTGGAACGCCCGCTGGGACGGCAGCTGCCTGCTGCGCCTGACACCGGATGGCCAGATCGACCGCAAGATCGACCTGCCGATCAGCCGCCCGACCAGTTGCGTATTCGGCGGCGCCGACCTGAAAACCCTGTACATCACCAGCGCCAAAAGTCCGCTGAACCACTCGCTGGATGGCGCCGTGCTGTCGCTACGAGTGGACGTCGCAGGAAAGCTCTGTACGCGATTCGCCAGTTAAATCCCAAAATATGGGATGCAAAATTATATATTGAGATTATTTGGTGGTCGGGTTTATAGTCGGCTCCAGCAGTAACACGCACTCACACTTAAAAAGAACAAAACAGGTGAAGTGATGCAGCGAATCTCTATCGCACTCCCCAGCGGAGTCAGCGTCCCGCAACGGCCCGATGCCGTCAGCGGCGCTCGCCTGTTGTGTTCCAGAAGCCTTCCAGACCGGACATCGTCAGATGCCCGGTTTTTTTATGCTTTCCAACAGGAGTCCTGATTCATGGCTGAACCTCTGTCCCTGCCACCGGTACCCGAGCCACCGAAAGGCGAGCGCCTGAAAAACAAGGTTGTGTTGCTGACCGGCGCCGCCCAAGGCATCGGCGAAGCGATCGTCGCGACTTTCGCCTCGCAGCAGGCGAAACTGGTGATCAGCGATATCCAGGCTGAAAAAGTCGAGAAAGTCGCTGCGCACTGGCGCGAGCAGGGCGCCGATGTGCAAGCGATCAAGGCCGACGTATCGCGCCAGCAGGATCTGCACGCCATGGCCAAACTGGCTATCGAGTTGCACGGTCGTATCGACGTGCTGGTCAATTGCGCCGGGGTCAACGTGTTCCGCGATCCGCTGGAAATGACTGAAGAAGACTGGCGCCGCTGCTTTGCCATCGATCTCGACGGCGCCTGGTATGGCTGCAAGGCCGTGTTGCCGCAGATGATCGAGCAAGGCATCGGCAGCATCATCAACATTGCCTCGACCCATTCCACGAACATCATTCCCGGCTGCTTCCCGTACCCGGTGGCCAAGCATGGCCTGCTCGGGCTGACCCGCGCGCTGGGCATCGAGTACGCGCCGAAGGGTATTCGCGTCAACGCCATCGCCCCGGGATACATCGAAACCCAGCTCAACGTCGATTACTGGAATGGCTTCGCCGACCCGCACGCTGAACGCCAGCGCGCCTTTGACCTGCATCCGCCAAAACGCATCGGCCAACCGATCGAAGTGGCGATGACGGCCGTGTTCCTGGCCAGCGACGAAGCGCCGTTCATCAACGCCTCGTGCATCACCATCGATGGTGGTCGTTCGGTGATGTACCACGACTGAAAAACCGGATTCCAGGTGGAAAGGTCCGCCTGAAATCCAATCATCATACGATATGACTATTGTCCTGATGATTGACAGAAACATGCTTCGACCGCTTCAACGCTTTTCAAATAACGCTCAAGAAAAATAACAAGGAGTCTGCTTATGAAACGTCGTTTCGGGATTCGTACCCTGTGCAGTGCCGCGCTGGCGGCCACTGCGTTCAGCCTGAGCGGTTCGCTGCTGGCCGCCGATCCGGTGAAGATCGGTTTTCTGGTCAAGCAGGCCGAAGAGCCGTGGTTCCAGACCGAATGGGCCTTCGCCGAGAAAGCGGCCAAGGACAAAGGCTTCGAGCTGATCAAGATCGCCGTGCCGGACGGCGAGAAAACCCTCTCGGCCATCGACAGCCTCGCGGCCAACGGTGCCAAGGGCTTTGTGATCTGCCCGCCGGATGTATCCCTCGGCCCTGCGATCATGGCCAAGGCCAAACTCAATGACCTGAAAGTGATTGCCGTGGACGACCGTTTCGTCGACGCCAACGGCAAGTTCATGGAAGAGGTGCCGTACCTCGGCATGGCCGCGTTCGAAGTCGGCCAGAAGCAGGGCGCCGCCATGGCCGCCGAAGCGAAAAAGCGTAACTGGGACTGGAAAGACACCTACGCCGTTGTGAACACCTACAACGAACTCGACACCGGCAAGAAGCGCACCGACGGCTCGATGAAAGCGCTTGAAGATGCCGGCCTGCCGAAAGAGCACATCCTGACCGCCGCCCTGAAAACCCTCGACGTACCGGGCAGCATGGACGCCACCAACTCGGCGCTGGTCAAGCTGCCGGGCGCGGCGAAGAACCTGATCATCGGCGGCATGAACGACAACACCGTGCTCGGCGGCGTGCGCGCCACCGAAGCCGCCGGGTTTGCCGCCGCCAACGTGATCGGCATCGGCATCAACGGCACCGACGCGATCGGCGAGCTGAAAAAGCCCAACAGCGGCTTCTACGGTTCGATGCTGCCGAGCCCGCACATCGAGGGCTACAACACCGCGAGCATGATGTACGAGTGGGTCACCACCGGCAAAGAACCGCCGAAATACACCGCGATGGACGACGTCACCCTGATCACCCGCGAGAACTTCAAGCAAGAGCTGGAAAAGATCGGCCTGTGGAACTGACGGAAGCGGCGGCCCGGGCAACCGGGCTGTCATCGGTGTGAAGAGGTGGCTTAAATGCACGCGCAAGTACAAACACAACAACACAGTGCTGGCAGCCTGCGCTTCAACGGGATCGGCAAGACCTTTCCCGGGGTGAAGGCGCTGGACGGCATCAGCTTCGTCGCCCATCCCGGGCAGGTGCACGCCTTGATGGGCGAGAACGGCGCCGGCAAATCGACGCTGCTGAAAATCCTCGGTGGCGCCTACATTCCCAGCAGCGGCCAGCTGCAGATCGGCGAACGGACGATGGCCTTCAAGTCCACCGCCGACAGCATCGGCAGCGGCGTGGCGGTGATTCACCAGGAGCTGCATCTGGTGCCGGAAATGACCGTGGCCGAGAACCTGTTCCTCGGCCACCTGCCGGCCAGTTTCGGTCTGATCAATCGCGGTGCGCTGCGTCAGCAAGCCTTGGCTTGTCTCAAAGGTCTGGCCGATGAAATCGACCCGCAGACCAAGGTCGGGCGCCTGTCCCTCGGTCAGCGGCAACTGGTGGAAATCGCCAAGGCGTTGTCCCGTGGCGCCCATGTGATCGCTTTCGACGAACCGACCAGCAGCCTCTCGGCACGGGAAATCGACCGGTTGATGGCGATCATCGGCCGGCTGCGCGACGAGGGCAAAGTGGTGCTCTACGTCTCCCATCGCATGGAAGAAGTGTTCCGCATCTGCGACGCGGTGACGGTGTTCAAGGACGGTCGCTACGTGCGCACTTTCGATGACATGAGCCAGTTGACCCACGATCAACTGGTGACCTGCATGGTCGGGCGCGACATTCAGGACATCTACGATTATCGCGGTCGCCCGCGCGGTGCGGTGGCGCTGAGAGTCGATGGATTGCTCGGCCCGGGCCTGCGTGAGCCGATCAGTTTCGATGCGCACAAAGGCGAAATTCTGGGTCTGTTCGGACTGGTCGGGGCAGGGCGCACCGAGCTGTTCCGGTTGCTTAGCGGTCTGGAACGCAACACCGCCGGGCGCCTGGAATTGCGCGGCCATGAACTGAAGCTGCGTTCGCCCCGCGATGCGATTGCCGCCGGGATTCTGCTGTGCCCGGAGGACCGCAAGAAGGAAGGCATCATCCCGCTCGCCAGCGTCGCCGAGAACATTAACATCAGTGCGCGCGGCGCGAACTCAGGGCTCGGTTGCCTGCTGCGCGGGATCTGGGAAAAGGGCAACGCCGACAAACAGATCAAGGCCCTGAAAGTGAAAACGCCCCACGCCGGGCAACAGATCAAGTTCCTCTCCGGCGGCAACCAGCAGAAGGCGATTCTCGGCCGCTGGCTGTCGATGCCGATGAAAGTCCTGCTGCTCGACGAGCCGACCCGGGGCATCGACATCGGCGCCAAGGCCGAGATCTACCAGATCATCCATAACCTGGCCGCCGACGGCATTTCGGTGATCGTGGTGTCCAGTGATCTGATGGAAGTGATGGGCATTTCCGACCGCATTCTGGTGCTGTGCGAGGGCGCCCTGCGTGGCGAAGTCAGCCGCGACCAGGCCAACGAATCCAACCTGCTGCAACTGGCTTTGCCGCGCCACCGCACTGACGGCGTGGCGAACTGAGAGGTGACTATGATGACAACCCAAAACGAAACCCTGCCGACCGCGCGCAAACCGCTGGATATGCGGCGCTTCCTCGATGACTGGGTGATGTTGCTGGCGGCGGTCGGGATCTTCCTCGCCTGCACCTTGCTGATCGACAACTTCCTCTCGCCGCTGAACATGCGTGGCCTGGGCCTGGCGATTTCCACCACCGGTATCGCCGCGTGCACCATGTTGTATTGCCTGGCGTCGGGGCATTTCGATTTGTCGGTGGGTTCGGTGATTGCCTGCGCCGGGGTGGTTGCGGCGGTGGTGATGCGCGATACCAACAGCGTGTTTCTCGGCGTCAGCGCCGCGCTGGTGATGGGGCTGATCGTCGGTTTGATCAACGGCATCGTGATCGCCAAGTTGCGGGTCAACGCGTTGATCACGACGCTGGCGACCATGCAGATCGTCCGTGGCCTGGCCTACATTTTTGCCAACGGCAAAGCGGTGGGCGTGTCCCAGGAATCGTTCTTCGTGTTCGGCAACGGCCAGTTGTTCGGCGTGCCGGTGCCGATCCTGATCACTATCGTCTGCTTCCTGTTTTTCGGCTGGCTGCTGAATTACACGACCTACGGGCGCAACACCATGGCCATCGGTGGCAACCAGGAAGCGGCGTTGCTGGCGGGGGTGAATGTCGATCGCACGAAGATCATCATCTTCGCGGTGCATGGGGTGATTGGTGCGCTGGCGGGGGTGATTCTGGCTTCGCGGATGACTTCGGGTCAGCCGATGATCGGGCAGGGGTTTGAGCTGACGGTTATTTCGGCTTGCGTGCTGGGCGGGGTGTCGCTGAGTGGCGGGATCGGGATGATCCGGCATGTGATTGCCGGGGTGTTGATTCTGGCGATTATCGAGAATGCGATGAACCTGAAGAATATCGACACGTTTTATCAGTATGTGATTCGGGGTTCGATTCTGCTGTTGGCTGTGGTTATCGATCGTCTCAAGCAACGCTAAGATCAAGAGCTCCCTCACCCCAGCCCTCTCCCGGAGGGAGAGGGAGCTGACCGAGGTGTCTTGCGCTGTACATCGACCTGAAACATCCGGTCGATTATGGATTCGGCAAAGCCTTTTCAGGTCGACGTACCTCCCGAATATCCCCCATTCAGTTCCCTCTCCCTCCGGGAGAGGGCTAGGGTGAGGGAAAGCTTTTGATCTCCCGCCTTCCGTCACCCCACCCAAAATT